>JAOTSC010000210.1 GCA_030247525.1 bacterium
AGGTGTTCAGACAATCTTGAAATGCTCCGGTGTCAATAGCACTGCTTTTTCGCTGGCTAACGCTTCGATAATCCACTCCGGCTTCGATTCCGGATGCTTCGCAGCAATCCATTCGACCCAATCGCGGGTAGGCTCAATCATGCGCTCTTCCTCCGCTTCTCGGGGTGACGAATCGAATCTTGCAATTGCATAATCCCATCAATCAATGCTTCGGGACGCGGGGGACAACCGGGGACATACACATCGACGGGTACGATTAAATCGACTCCTTTGACGACATGGTAGCCACCCTGCCAGTATGGTCCGCCACTGTTTGCACAGGAACCCATCGAAATCACCCACTTCGGATCGGGCATCTGTTCGTACAACCGCTCAAGCCGCGACGCCATTTTGAACGTGACCGTTCCGGCGACAATCATACAATCGGATTGTCGGGGACTGGGACGCATAAATACGCCAAAACGGTCCAGATCGAATCGGCTCGCCGCAGCCGCCATCATCTCGATCGCACAGCAGGCAATCCCGAAGGTTTGCGGCCAAATCGAATAGGAACGCGCCCAGCGAAACAGCTTGTCGACGCTCGTTATCAGAATATCGCGTTCGTAAACGCCTTCCTTAGGAATACTCACCGGTGCTCCGCAGGACGATTGGTTTGTGTTTCAGCATGGGGGGCGTTCAACATTTCGGTCGCACTACGAGGCGCTAAAGGACGAATCCATTCCAAGTCGCCGCGTTTCCACACATACACTAAACCGGGAATTAACAAGAAGAGGAATAACATAGCTTCGATCCAACCGAGCAACCCAAGCTCCCGCGCGACAACCGCATACGGCAACAAGAGGACTACTTCGATGTCGAAGATTAGGAAAATCAAACCAATGATGTAAAACCGGCTGTTAAACCGTACCCAGCTCTGACCTTTGATTTCTTCACCACACTCATAGGTTGAGAGCTTGAGATCATTCGGGTTACGCGGCGCCAGCAACCGGTTCAGCGTCACGGATACGCCGACAACCAGAACTGCCATACCGATGAAAATGAGAATTGGGATAAAATCCATGGAATGTCTCGTTGCAGATACTCAGCGGGCTGAAAAAGCAGCGTTGCTTACTTGAAATCCGTCGATAATGTACGTGTCCGCTTATCGTTACACAAGCGTTATGTGACATTCTTCACATTATCACATAGATTTTTCTCTTTTCATTCAGCAGATGAATCTATGTAGTTCAGCGAATTGTAGGGTTCTCCAGAATTCTATCCCAACAATCAATACAACAACATGATTGTATAGACATTGTGATATATTTCTTATACATCTAACTAAAATCTATCGGATCGATGTCTAACGCTATCCGATTCTCGGAGTAGAGTGGTTTTGGGAGTTGTCCTAAAAGCATTCGTCGAGTGTCTTGTAACGCGAGTTTCAGAAGAATCGCGAAGCGATAGTAGTTTTCCTTTCGCGCTATCAATGCTGGTGCGGCGTGGCTGGTATCGAATCCTTGACTTTGCAACCACTTTTGCAACCGGTTGGCTTCCAGCTCGGCAGCATTCTCTTCAGGCCCCGTTACGAGAATTCGTGCTAATCGGACAAACGGTGGAAACTCAAGTTGCTTTCGGAGTTTCATGGTGTATTCGGCGAATCCTTGCCAATCGTGGGCTTGCAGATACTGCAATACGATGTGGTGGGGATCCCAGGTTTGAAGAACCACTTCTCCTAATCCCCGCCTCCCCGCTCGACCGGCGGCTTGCATTAGGAGTGATAACGCGCGTTCTTCACTGCGAAAATCGGGCAGCAACCACTCGCTGTCGGCAGACAATATCCCGACCAAAGTCACCCGGGGAAAATCGAGACTGCGGGCAATCATTCGGGTTCCGAGCAAGAGATCGGCTTCGCCATCGGCAAATGCCTGAAGGATTCGTTGATGAGAACCGCGTTGCTTAACTGTATCGCCATCCATTCGTAAAACACGCAACGCGGGAAACTTCTCGGCGAGGTATTCCTCCACCCGTTCGGTGCCAAAACCACGGGGAGCGACTCGAGCGGAATTGCATTGTGGACATTGCACCGGAATTTGTTCATGGTGACCGCAGAGGTGACAGATCACTTCATTGTATTCGCGGTGTACCGTAAGTGTTACCGAACAATTGGGACAACCCATCACCCAATTACATTTTCCACAGCGCAGATGCGTCCCATAGCCGCGCCGGTTGCGCATGAGGATGACTTGTTCGGCTCGTTCGATCCGGTTTTCGATGGCAGCGATTAGTTGCGGAGAGAGAACTTCTACCCGCCCCGGTTCACTGCGCGGAACCTCGTTCATATCAACGATGTGGATGGTCGGTAAAGGAACGTTATCGACTCGTTCAGGTAATACGTGCAATGTATGCTTACCGGTCTCCGCACCGTGCAATATTTCTATCGAAGGGGTCGCGCTGCCCAACACGATGAGACAATTCGCAAATTTTGCCCGCATCAGTGCCGCATCCCGGGCGTGGTAGCGGGGTTCGGGATCGTGTTGTTTCAGCGAAGCTTCATGTTCTTCATCGACCACGATCAAACCTAAATCGCGTACTGGAGCGAAGAGTGCAGAACGAGCGCCAATGACGATGGAAGCGGTCTCGGTGCGCAGCTCTTGGTAAGTGCCACGACGCGATGCATCGGTCATCTTACTATGGAGAACTCGGACTTTACTACCGAAAGCGCTGCGAAACCAGCCGATTAGTTGTGGCGTCATGGCGATTTCAGGAACAATCAGTAAGACCGATTTCCCAACGCTTAACGTTTGTTTGGTTAGTTCGAGATAGACTCGCGTTTTCCCGGAGCCGGTTACGCCGAATAGCAAGGATGAGTGAAAGCTGCCACCAGTAAGTTTCGCGAGTAACTCAGTAAACACCTTTTGCTGATCGTCGGTGAGGGGTGGTAATGGCGGTGCCGTATTTGCTATGCCCTGTAACGATGGGTCGCGATGCCACGGCGGACGCAACTCTTTTATCAGGATTCCTAATGCCGCTAATCGCTCTGCGGCGTTTTTGGTGGCGCCGGTGCGGAGGATTCGTTCGGAGTGGAGTTCCCATGCGGGTTGCGTGGTCAAATCCGATAGCAGCGCGAGCGTTCCACTGGATAAGCGTTTCGGCAACTCTTCCGGCAAAATGCCACTAAAGCTACTCCAGATTTCAAGGCGGGATTTTTCGGTACCAGATAAATCACCCGGTGGCTGCGCAGTCATACAAACGATTCCGGGTGCAGCAAAATAGTATTGCGAGAACCACCGCAGAAATGGCAACAACTCACCGGGAAACAATGAGGTCGGGGACACGAGAGTTTGGATTGCTTTTAACTTCATCGTCGGAGGAGCGTCGGATACATTCCACACCCAACCGGTTAACGGTTTCCGCTGACTACCGAACGGAACCGTTACTGCACACCCCATGATCTGCTCCGGATCATAGGAACCGGAGAGGTAATGGTAACACGTATAAGGTGGTGTCGAAATTGCTACTTCGATGGCTCGCATGAAAGAATATACCGAAAGATTCGAATGATGGATAATGAATAATGGGTAATGGGTGTAAGGTGAAGGGTGTAAGGTGAAGGGTGTAAGGTGTAGGGTGTAAGGTGTAAGGTGTAGGGTGTAAGGTGTAGGGTGTAAGGTGTAGGGTGTAAGGTGTAAGGTGTAGGGTAGGAGCGAACTTCCACGTCCGCCCGTATTTTTGTGGTGGTTACGGGTTTCCAAACCCGTCCGTAGGGGCGTGTCGCGCACGCCCATATGTTTACATCGTAGGGGCGGCTGGCAGCCGCCCTTTGTTTCTATAGGGGTAGACCCCAAAAAAGTCTGTCCTCGATTTTGAGTACGGGCGAACCTCGTGTTCGCCCATTCGTTTTACAGGTCGGGAGACCTGTCGCTACCCTACACCTTTCACCTTACTCCTTTCACCATTTTTCGACCCCCTTCCCCCTACACCCTTCACCTTTCACCCTTCACCCATTTTTCGATCCCCGAACCCCGAATTCCGAACCCCCTATTTCAGCAGCACCATCTTCTGCGTCTTGACAAATTCTCCGGCTTGCATCCGCACGAAATACGTTCCCGACGAAAGGTATTTGCCATCGAATGTCAACCGATAACTTCCCGTTTGTTGTTTTTGATTCACAAGCGTTGCCACTTCCCGACCAATAATATCGAATAGTCTTAGGTCGACCATTCCCGGTTTAGGAAGTGAGTAGGAAATCGTAGTGGATGAATTAAATGGATTTGGATAATTTCCAAGTAATTGTGTTGTACTAGGCAGCTTGGCAACCGATTCGGACACTCCTGTTGTTGGAATCGATAAGATCGTGAAGAAACATTCATTCCCCCATTGTGAAGTGTCGTTGTAGGTAGGATCGAAGGCGTTAGGTGTTGTGGAAAAATTGTTACTTCTTGTGAATCCCGTCATGTGAAGCTGGCTCTGACTATCGCAGACCATATCGGAAACGAACTCAGAATTATTTCCACCCCAATACGAGCCATATCGAAGATCTGTCAACTCCCTATTGAATTTTGTAAGGTAAATGTCAAAAATCCCCCCGAGATAAGAGCGACTTTGGGCATTAGGGGTTGTAGGCAAATTGACAGCATTGGTCGTACCAGAGACTACGATTGAGCTGTCCTCCAACAAAACATGCTTAGTTCTTCCAGGTAAAACATCCCCCCCAAAGAAAGTACTTTTTTCAAGTCGTGATAAATCGTACGACATTCGGGCAAGAAATTGATCATAATGATTATTGCTATGGGTTGAGTCGTAACAAGGTCCAACAATCGGAAAATCGTGACTTCCAGTATACCCATTGATGTAAACAACATTGGTATCGAGAATACTCAAATCCCAACAATCATCATGTCCGACCCCGCCTAAATAGGTACTTGCGATTAGTCGTGCGTCACGTATCGAAAGATGAACAATTGCAGCATCGCAACTGTCACCAAAACCATTGAAGGTTGTATCAAATGCGCTATGAGTTACAGGAAAGTCCGACCCATTCACTATACCCGTGACAAAAACACCACCAAGATGATCGGATGTAATTGAATATGCAGTCTCTTCGAAGA
>JAOTSC010000211.1 GCA_030247525.1 bacterium
ACGATGAATGGTTCGCCGCCGGTTAATGCTTTCAGTAAGGTGCTTTTCCCGGCATTGGTGTAGCCGACAATCGCTATCCGGTAAGCGTTGCGACGATTCTTTTTACGAACTTCGCGTTGTTGTTCGATGATTTCCAGCATCTTCTTCAAACTGCCGATTTTCTCGCGAATGATTCGTTTATCGGTTTCGAGCTGGGTTTCACCGGGACCGCGCATACCGATACCACCGCGCTGTCGTTCCAAGTGAACCCATTGACCGGTCAATCGGGGCAAGAGGTATTCGAGCTGTGCAAGCTCAACCTGTACTACCGCTTCCCGCGAACGAGCACGATTGGCAAAAATATCGAGGATTAATCCGGTACGGTCGATGACCCGCGCGGTTTTCCAAGCTTCTTCTAAATTCTTGACCTGAGCGGGGGTTAAATCATCATCGAAGAGGACAAGCTCAATGTTTTTCTCGGCGATAAATCCAGCAAGCTGCTCGACAAAACCTTTGCCGATGTAGGTTGCCGGCTCCGGCGTGGTTCGTTCCTGAATGAATCGCTCAACGACGAGCGCTCCCGCGGTGTCGGCAAGCAGTGCCAACTCGTCGAGGGTTTCGTTTAACCACTCGCGGGTTTCACCGCGTTTCTTCACACCGACCAAGAATGCCCGTTCCGGAGGAGCGGATTCATTTACTATTAGTTCGTTCAATTGCTTTCCCGTCTACCTCTTCCGAGATACCCTTCCACCAATAACAGCAGGATTGCCGTTATCAACAATACGCTCCGCCATTCGCGGCCACTTCGTGTTTGCTGCCATGCCGACGCAAATACTTTAGCTTCCCCCGGTAACATCCGGAAAGTCGAATCAGAAATGCCGCCAAAGCGTCTGCGGACTTCCCGATTACTTTCCTGCGAGGGGATTTTTACGACAAAATGTTGGGTACCGTCTGCTGACCAGATACCCGTTTCTAATAGATCAACTCGGTTTTGCTCGGGAATCGTCACTTTCCCATTGGGAGAAATTGCCCGTTGCAGACCTACCAACTTCGTGGGAATTTCTCGACCGACCCCCGCTTCCAATACTGGTTGCGGTTCGATGCTCTGCATGGTCGCATAACCCCGCGCCAATAACGGTATCCGCACCGGCTCAGTTTCCCAACCGACATCCGCCACTGGAATTGCATCTAACCTCAGTTTACCATTTCCAATAACGAGGTCACACCAAACGGGATTGCCATCGTCAAAATGCAATACCGAATTCTCGGCGGCGACTTGCCAACGTCCGCTTACCGAAGCTTCTGGTGCTTTCACCCAACCCCGCAAATATGCAGCCAATTCGTTTTTACGAAGTGAATACTTGCCGCGTTGCGCGTAATCGAACGTCTTTAATTGCAGAGATGAAATTGCCGATATCCAACGATTCCACATCGCGGCATCGGCGTTTTGTGCGGGAATTAACCAAAGTCGTTCACCGGTTTGGAGGCGCGATTTCCATTGTTCCGGGGATTGAGTAGGCGGAAATCTCCCGGCATGGATTGTTAAACCTGTTTGATTGCTCGATGGAGCTACCGGAATCGATAATACCCGGTAGGTTCGCGTTAATATTTCTACCGCGGCAGGATCGCCCGATACCGTAATTCGGGAAGGTTCCGTTGCCGGGATAAGCAGTTCACTTCGATTATCAAAACTTAATTCGTCGTCTTGCAATAATTCAGCACGCACTAACCATGGCCCGTTACCTTGCGGCTTTACAATCCATTCGACACTGCGTTCAGCGCCGGGTGCAAGCTCTACGGTCTGTTCACCTATCGCGTCCAAGGTCGTGCCGAAACTACCGACCGAAACCCGAACAGTCGCTTCGGAGCTTGACTTCGCAAACGATTTGATTGTTGCCGCAACCAAAACTCCATTGGTTTGATCCAGTAACGGTTCTAATTGCTGTAACGAGACAATCGCCCGGTTTGATTGGGAAAGATCCGGTGGCGACCAACGCAAATAGCTGATACCCGGTTTCGCCACCGCGAGCGTCGTATCGTCGTTACCAATGCCGTCGGTAAAAAGGAGTAGTGACCGAAAAGGAGCAGGCGATTCCGACAACGCTCGCTCAGCGCGCACCAATCCATTCGTTAGGTCATCGGAAACCGGTTTGGGGGACTCCCCATCGAGGGCAGATTGGATTGCATCAATTGAACTCAAGGCGATGTGTGAATCGATCTCATCGGCAAAGAAGAGGGAAACCCGATCTTGCGGCGCTAAAGTCGTGAGCAGTTGTTTAATCGAACGTACCGCTTGATCGAAGGGGGAACCACTGGGTGCTGTCGCCATCATCGATGCGGAACGATCCAATACAATGGCAACTTCCGCATTCGCCGGTGAACCACCCGGTAACACGCCGACGGTTAACGGGCGGGCAAATGCCGTGACAATGCAGAGGATTGCTAAAATCCGCAGCAAAATTAAAAGCCATTGGGTGATTTTCAAGCGGCGATGTTGTTTTTTTTCAATCGCCTTAAGAAAGCGGAGCGTAGAAAAATATATCTTCGGTAACCGACGACGCGACAATAAGTACAGGAGTAATGGAACTCCAGCAGCAGCGGCAAAACCAAGAATGGTTGGATTAAGCCAGGTCATCGTTCTCGAAGATAGGTCAAGGAAACAAACGGTTCATGAGGTCGCAACGCAAATCGTTCGCCTCATATTACTATACGATATTTAGTTGTAATATCCGAATGGGTCGATTATTCGGATTTTGGATACAACATTCGTTCGACCAAGTGAATCAGGAGATGTCCCAGCGTAATATGACATTCCTGAATGTTTGCCGTGATATTCGACGGCACCGAAACGATATAGTCCGCGAGTGGTTCCATCCCGCGCGGATCGGCGCCGCACCATGCAACGGTCTTCATATTCTTCACCCGGGCTACCGCCATTGCCGCCAATACCGAAGGAGATTTTCCCGAGGTGGATATAGCGATGAGAACATCGCCTTCGCGGCCTAACGCTTCGATCTGCCGCTTAAATACATGGTCGTACCCGTAATCGTTGGCGCCGCCCGTTAAGATCGAAGTGTCGGTTGTTAATGCAATCGAAGCAATAGCGGGACGCTCAAAGTCGCCCGTTAAGCGAACTACGAGTTCCGTTGCAAGGTGTTGCGAATCGGCAGCGGAACCGCCATTCCCACAAAAGAGAATCTTTCCACCATTGCGAACCGATGCAACAATCACTTCGGCGACATCGAGTAAGGACGTTACCAGTTCCTCCGATTCGGCCGCTTGTCGTTTTACGTCGGCTGATCGCAGCAAACCATCTTTGATAACTGAACGAAAATCCATTACGTAAAGTCCTTACATGATTTCCCGAATGGCAGACGCGATCAATGCACATCCAATAGATAATACGAAGACAACCCATAGCGGTAACTTACCCCGGGAGATAATCGCGATGAGACCCATCGCAATCCCGAGCGACAACAAGGGGACTCCCCCATTTGTTAAGAGTGCGTAAGCAATTAAGACTACACCAATCGACCAGCTAATTGCAAACCGATGATTCGGTTTTTTGACAACGCTAAAATCCCGCTCGGATTTCAAATTCCGGGATTCTTGAGCAACTTTCCAACGTAACTTGCTCTCTTCGAGTTCCTTTTCCCTTTCAAACTCCTCGCGGCGTTGCTGCTCTTCTAAAACCCGTTGCTTTTCGCGCTCCGCCTTTGCGCGCGCAGCAGCTTCCTTTTCCGCTAACTCACGGGATTCCGCTTCCATCCGTTGCTGCTCTTCGGCATCGACTTTGCGATCATAATAACTGAGGATGAACTGGTATGCTTCGTTCAACAGTTTGAATTTTTCTTCAGCACGGGCGCGTACTGCTTCGCTAACATTGGCGTATTGGTCGGGATGGACGATCCGCGCTTCATCGCGAAAGGCTTTCTTCACGTCGTCGAGATCGGCGTCGTGAGGAATCATCAAGATCTCATAAGCACGGTTAAGGTCCATCGGACTACTGAAGTGAATGAAGGATTGCTGAAAGATCGCCGTCGCCAAACCGCTCGAAGTGGGTTCCGATGACGATGAAATCGGCGCCAGCTTTTACGGCAGCTTGGGCTTTTTCGGTCGTATTAATGCCACCACCAACCAGTAACGGCAAGGTGATTTCCCGGCGAACCAGTGCGATAGCTTCCGGCGGCACGGGCAACTCAGCGCCACTCCCCGCTTCGAGATATACAAGTTTCATACCAAGTTGTTCTGCGGCGAGCGCGTGAGCGACGACCAATTCTGGTTTATCGCGGGGAATCGGCGGCGAACCGCTCATGAATTCCGCAGTTGTTACTCGACCTGAAGAAATCAATAGATAGCCGGTTGCAATCGATTCCAATCCGAGATATTTGATAATCGGCGCGGCAACGACATGCTCTCCTATCAAATATTGTGGGTTGCGCGATGAGAGCAGCGAGAGCAACAATACGCCATCGGCGGTTGCTGTTAGCTGTCGAGAGTTACTGGGGAAAAGGAGCACCGGTAATTCTGTCGCAGCTTTAACTGCCGTTAACGATTCCTCGAAACGGTCGCCGGAGAGAAAACTTGTACCGTAAAGAAACCCAGCGGCACCAGATGCTTCGGCGTGTTTGACCCGACGGATCATCGTTTCGGAATCCGTGCGATCGGGATCGAGCAATATCAGTAGACCGGGACCGCGTTCCCGGCGAAACTGAATCAAATAGTCGTAGACCTTACCGGTGATTTGTTACCTCTTTGAGACAATTCGATTACGGAAAATAGCGCAGACAGCCCTGTCTACGCTACTCGTCTCCGTAGTATATACAATTTTCTTCGGTAATTGCTTGCGCTCCGTCACGAACTTATAACGTTAAACCAATAATTCTTACGATTTTTCGCGATATGACGGCATTCTACCCGAGAATTCTTTGAATCACAGGTAGCGCTGCCGCAACGCCATCCGGTACTCGCGACGGATCTTTGGCTCCCGCAGTCGCCAAATGCGCTTTTCCTCCGCCGCCACCGCCGGCTGCTTTCGCAACTTCCCGGATGATATCCCCGGCTTTCAATTTACCGTCATTCAACAAATCGTCGGTTACTGCCG
>JAOTSC010000212.1 GCA_030247525.1 bacterium
CAAATCGTTGATCGCTTACCGCCATTTTGCAAACAACGCAAATATCTTCCCGTTGCAACGGCTCCGGTTTCGGTTGAGGTTTACAACCAAGCATCGAGATACAGATTAAGGCGGAGAAAATTACTCTCGTATACATTACACCTCCTCGAAGGGATGAATCGATGTGCGATAGAGTTGTTCCAGTTTTTCTGCAAACCGATTCCGTTCGATGTTGTTGGTTTGTTCGACTCCCAGCAGGTCTGCGCGAGTTGTCTGTCCCACAATATGTCCCTGCGCTATCAGCATAATTCGGTCGGCGGTCGTTTCTACATCGAGCAAATCGTGAGTGCAGAGCAAAATGGTTTTACCGCGATTTCGTTCTGAAACAATCCGGGCACGCACTTTTGCCGCAGCATCGGGATCGAGCGCAGCGGTCGGTTCATCGAGTAGTAAAATCGGTGCATCGGTCAAGGTGGCAATCGCAAAACTCAATTGCTGTTGCATCCCGGTCGAGTAACCGGCAATCGGTCGATCCAATGCGCCGATGGGAAAGAACCGCGCAAGCTCTGTCAGCGGTAGTTCGGCAGATACCGCAAGCAATTTCGCATAGTGGGATAAAACCTCGCGCCCGGTCGCGCGATACTTCTGGATCGTTGTTTGGGGGAGGTAACCGGTTTGTTGGCGGACTATCTGTGATGACCATGTCTGCTTTACGTCATCGAAAAGTAATTCGCCTTCGTTCGGTTGCAACAAACACGCAAGCAATTTTAGCAACGTCGATTTCCCTGAACCATTAGGCCCAAGGATTGCGACGACTTCGCCGGGCATCGCTTGCAACGATAAATATTCGACCGCAACAACCGCGCCGAAGCGTTTTGTGAGATTTCGGATTTCCAATTTCATCGGCGGCTGTGCTTCATAAGGCAAAGTAAAAGAGTGGCACTAATAAGTAGAGTCAGAATCGTTGTGAAAATATGACTGTCGTGTCGATTCATTTTTAGTGATAGCGATGTAACTTCCCATCGTTGTGGTTTGGGATCGATGATATGTACCGCTTTTGTTTGTAATAATCCAATCGTATTCCAAAGGTAATGTGCCGGCGTCCCTTGCAGTAACCGCAGCAGCGGCTGTTCCCCTAACAATTGCTCGAACGGTTCATCGATTCGCATCGGAAGATCGACGATACCGTCGTCGTCGAAATCGACTCGATTGAGCGTACTCCAGTAATTGTTAAAAAACTTAGTGGTAAACCGCGGTTCGCGTGTGATGGTCTTTGTCTTGAGTGCAACGCTATTTGCTATGAAATCGTTTTGTACGACTTCGGTTTTACTGCAATTGGAAAACAACTCCATCGCAGTTCGATTTCGTTCGACGCGATTCTGCGACAATACACTCGCTCGAACATTCTCAATCAGAAACCCCGCTTCATTCGCTATGACGTTGTTTCCGGAAACTGTACAGCTCTCAATGTCCTGTAATAGTATCCCGTAAGCGTTTGCCCGCAAGTTATCGTGTAAGTAATTGCCACTTACGACGACACTCGCCGCATACATCACCGCAACCCCGACAAAGCTCTCCGATACGCGATTGTTGGCGCATACTTGGTTCCGGGAATTCATGTAATGAACTCCGTATCGAACAGTTGTCGCACGATTCGCTACCGTCTTTCCACCATCGCACACATCGAAGTAAACGCCATCCAACCCACCATGAAATTCATTCGCAGTTATTGTTGCTCCGTTGGTAAGATACAAGTGAATGGCATTGCCATTTTCCCGCTCGGGACGGTCGTTGCGACCGGTAAAGCGATTGTTGGTTATCGTCGCAAAGTGCGCTCGCTCCAGATAAATACCATGACAATAATCCTGAAACTTGCAGTCAAATATTCTTGCATTAAGCGCATACACCGCGATTGCCGCATCGCTTTCCACCGGATTCGTGCCGGATCCTTCAACCGTTATGCCACCAATGCTGACATGATTTCCTAAAATCTTGAGAACTTGACCAGTGCGATCACCACGAATGATGGCTCCCGGTTCACCAAGGATTGCGACTGAGTCGGTTTCAACACGAATCGACTTAATTTGGTGAACTCCGTTTTTCAAAAGCAGCGTATCGCCAACATGTAATGCGTTTACTGAGGAGGCGAGTGTTCCGGGAAGTGTGAAAACGAGACGCGACCAACTCGGCTGTACATACAACAGCAGAACTGCATAAGCAAAAACACAGCAAGAAAGTTTCGTGAAATATTTCTTCATTATGAAACAAGTATACAAACGTTTCTAAAGCGCGTCAACTCACAGAGTACAATTGCGATAGATACTCCGGTTGATAATACGAAGTGAATTCTGTATCGTACAGGATAGAAAAGGAGCACGAATGAGCAACGATTGTTGTCAGTGGGCGCAGTCGAATCCATATTTGCGCAAATATCACGACGAAGAATACGGCGTACCGATCCATAACGATAACCAGTTATTCGAGCGGTTGGTTCTGGAACAGATGCAGGCGGGGCTGTCGTGGTTGATCGTTCTCAAAAAACGCGATGCGTTGGTGCAAGCATTCCACGAATTCGAAATTGAAAAAGTTGCGAAGTACGATGATAACGATATCCAGCGTCTCTTGGCTAACGAGGGCATTATCCGCAACCGACGAAAGATTGCCGCAGCAATCAGCAATGCAGTGATACTCGCCGATTGGCACCGGACTCGTAACACATTCGACGCTTGGCTGCGGGAACGTTCGCGTAGGAACTTGGACTTGCCGGCGTGGGTTAAAGAGTTTCGCGCGGTCTTTGCGTTCACAGGTACCGAAATTGTCAAGGAATTCTTGTACAGTATCGGAATATTTTCTATCGAGCATGAGCCGCAATGCTTTTTGGCGAAAGTGCGGAACCACCCAGTCTTTGATTCGGAGGAATAGTGCAATACCGGAAATTGGGCAATAGTGATCTTACCGTGTCGAATCTATGTTTAGGTACGATGACGATGGGATGGGCAAACGACGAAACGGAATCACATCAAATTCTTGACCGCGCAGTCGAAGCGGGTATTACTTTCATTGACACCGCCGATATTTATAGCCGTTGGGTCGAAGGAAATCCCGGCGGCGTTTCCGAAACTTACATTGGCAATTGGTTGAAGCGAAAACGTTCGATCGGCAGTCTAAGCGACAAACTTGTGATTGCGACCAAAGTGCGTGGAAGAATGTGGGAAGGCGAAGATGGCGAAGGGCTTTCGGAACGCCACATCATGCGCGCTGTCGAAGACTCGTTGCGACGATTGCAAATCGAGACCATCGATCTTTATCAGTGTCACGCTCCCGATCCCAATACTCCCATAGAAGAAACCTGGCACGCATTGGCGAAACTGGTGCGCGATGGAAAAGTCCGTTGGCTTGGTCTATCGAATTTCAGCGGAGCGCAGCATCGGGAAATCATCGCCATCGCAGATCGTGACGGGTTACCACGTCCGGTATCGACCCAACCGAAATACAATCTTACAGTGCGTAACGAAGTCGAAGTCGATTTACTACCGGTTGTGAAAGAAGCGAATATTGGAATGATTCCATACAGCCCACTCGAAGGTGGGTTACTCACCGGTAAGTATCGACCGAATGCCACGTTGCCGGATCGTTCGCGGCATACCTTGAACGGACGCGCACCAGACAAACTAACACCAACAGTTGTAAAGACGTTAGGAGTGATGGATGCGATTGCTAAGAAACGGCGATTTCCGCTCGCTCAAATTGCCCTCGCTTGGATGTTGGCACGGGATTGGATGACAAGTCCAATCATCGGAGCCACTTCGATCAAGCAATTGGAAGAATCGTTACCAGCTTCTGACATCAAGCTGTCAAAGGAGGAAGTCGCCGAGCTTGATGTGGCTTCGTGGGAAGAAGAGCTTCCCGTTTCTTTCGGAAATCGGACATAATGTTCTGGCTGGTTGTGACACTAACCAGACATTTACCATAACAAAAAGGGTACCGACTGGTACCCTTTTTTAAGTTAGGAATAGTGCTTGTATTACTCAAACTCGATCGGTCGCTCTGTTGAAAAACCATCAGCAGCGATGCGATAACTTCCTGCGTAAAAATACGGACGTCCGTTAAAGTAAAGTCTTACCCGCTCTTCCCCGCCAAATACGACTGAACCGGTTCCACGACCTAATGAATTCACTGAGATCGTAAGTGTAAGATGTTTGCGGGAGAAGGAAACGCGATCAGTTAGCGGATTGTAATATGGATAGGCGGCATTCAATTCAAATTCTACGCTGTTGTCACCAATCGCGCTACCGACGTTCCGGAAAGTAACCGCCGCCATTACAGTATCGGATTGCGATAATGTACCAGTTGCATTGTCATTGGAAAATTGGATTTGTACAGCAACCGTACCCGTTATCATACCCGTTCCTACCAAAGTGCGGGAATCTGTGCCATTGGCAGCATACGTCATATCGAACTCTTTGACATCGTATGCGATTGGATAATTGTTCCGTAAAGAATCTGGTAAGTACTGGCGTAATGCTAAATTCAACATGCCGTAACGGTAAATACCTTGCTCGATCCGCGCAGGCTTATACGCTGCATTGGTAGAAATGTTGTGATCGAACCGAAGAATCTGCAAATCGGTTCCTTGGATCAAACGGGAGTAAAAAGTATCACTCCACTGAATCTGCAAGCCCGGAAAAGCGGTTGCTGTATAGGTGGAATCCCATTCGACCGGGCGGAATACACCATAGTTTACACCGCCATTTACGCCCAGCAAGGGCTTGTGTTGCTCGATCGCGAGCATAAAACCACTGAAGGCTGTTGCAGCATGCTGAGCGATTACGGCGTCGTCGTTTGCCGTGGCATTCCGTTGTGTCAATACTGGCTCGGTAGAGTTTTCACCGCAACCGGTAACAAAGGCAACCGAGAGTGCAGCTCCGAGTAAAAGCAATAAGATGCGAGGAAATAAGCGAGACATCGATACCTCATAGTGAACCGAGTAAGTGTGCGATTCAAGTAAAGCAAAAT
>JAOTSC010000213.1 GCA_030247525.1 bacterium
ACTCAACACCCTACACCTTATACCCTAAACCCTTCACCCGATTTCTTACACCCTACACCTTACACCTTACACCAATCTTTTTCCACCTTACACCGTACGGAAACACGCAGTGTGGAAGCGAACGGTGAACTGCCATGGAAGAATAATTACTTCTTGGGGAATGATTCGACAAAGTGGGCACCGAATTGCCGCAACTTCTCTACGGTAGTGTATCGGGACGTGTGGGATGGGATTGATGTTGAATGGTATGAAAACGATGGGAAACTTGAATTCGATTTCATTGTCCATCCCGGTTTCGATCCGTCCCAAATTCGGATGTCCGTTGAGGGTCTTGAAGGGAATCGGATTTCGGGGTTCGGGGATCAGGAATCGTTATTGTCATTGCGAGAGCGCCCTGCGCCGAAGCAATCCCATTTGGATAACGGGAACCGGGAACCGGAGACCGGGAACAGTAGGGGCGAGCCGCGCACGCCCGCAGTTACAGGTGTAGGTCGGACAATCCTGTCTGACAAATATTCCAGTAGGGGCAGACCCTCTGGGTCGCTCGATGAAAATGTTCGTGACCTGCTTCGCGATTCACGAACCACTGGAGGTACTGGTCTGTCTTTGCGAGGAATGGAACGTAGGATCGTCAGCCGCGAGGCTGACAGCCGCAGTGAAATGACGAAGCAATCCCATTTGGGGAATGGGGAACAGGCAATAGGCAATGGGAATAATGTTCGTGCCCTGCTTCACGATACGCGAACCACTGGAGGAATTTCTTCTCGAACCCCGAGCCCCGAATCCCGAACCCCTACGAATGGAACCCCTATTGCCCAATCCCCATTGCCCATTACCGAGCTTCGGTTACCAACATCATTGGGGGAATTACGAACGGCGCTACCGAGCGTGTATCAAATCTCGGCAAATGGAACACGAAATGAAATCGATGCGGCTTTCCACCTCACCGACGAAAACACCTTTGGAATTGTACTCCCCAACGGTTACAATCCCAACCACTCCTTACGCATCGATCCCCTTATCTACAGCACGTTTTTAGGGGGAAGTGATTTAGATATTGCTTATGGTGTTACCGTAACCGATGATAACGAAGCTATTGTAGTTGGAGTCACATCAAGCCAAAATTACCCAACGACGCCCGGAGTCGGTCAAGGGATGTATGCTGGTCAATTTGATGGTTTCGTTACTAAAATGAATAGTACAGGGAGTATGCTGCTGTTCAGCACTTATATCGGTGGTTCGGGCGATGATCATTGTAGCGGTGTTGCAACTGGTGATGTTAGTGATGTTACAGTTACTGGGCGCACATCGAGTTCTAATTTTCCAACGACAGCAAACGCAATTGACCGTTCTTACAATGGTGGACAATACGATTGCTTCGTCGCTCATCTGAACAGCTCAGGCTCCCAATTAATTGGAAGCACTTATCTTGGCGGTTCGCTTTACGATTGGGGAACTGGCATTGTCCATCAACTCAATGGTGACTGTACAATTGCCGGTTATACGTCCAGTACAAACTTTCCAATAACCACTGGAGCTTTTGATACTTCTTTCAATGGTGGTGGCGCAATGTATGGGAGCGACTGTTTTGTCGCTAGGATAAACGCATCTTGTTCCCAGCTTGTCTATTGCACCTATCTTGGCGGTTCAGACGATGACCGCGCTTTATCGATTACAACCGATGACTCTGAAAACGCAATCTTTACCGGTACCACATCCAGTTCCAACTTCCCAGTCACATGGAATGCCTTTGACACACTTTACAATGGTGGTAATGTAAATGGCGGCGACTGCTTTGTGGCTAAGCTGAACACAGACGGATCCAGACTTGAATACTGCACTTTCATAGGTGGTTCAACTATAGATGTTGGAACCGGGATCGTCTTCAATTTGGATAGTACTGTATCGATAGCGGGTGTTACAGGTAGTGTAGATTTCCCAACAACTTCACTAGCTTACGATACTAGTTACAATGGAGGTGTGTACGATGGATTTGTTACTAAGTTTGACAGTGAACATTCTCTTTTGTCGTTTAGTACATTTTTGGGGGGAACAAACAATGATTATTTATGGTCAGTATGCACCGACAGTAGTGGAAATACCATAGCAACCGGCGCAACTTCCAGCACAGATATTCCAACCACACTAGGAGCAATAAGCAGACAATTTAATGGTGGTACAAATGACTGTTTTCTTTCAGCATTAGATCACGAAGGTTCTCATTTAAATTATTGCACTTACCTCGGAGGTTCAGGCAACGATGGAATTAATGCATCAAGAATGGATAACTTTGATCGAGTTGTGATAGCAGGGACGTCAGGAAGCAATGATTACCCCACAACAGAAAGTGCATTTGATACATCGTATAACGGTGGCTCTGGTGACTGTTTTCTCTCTCACATACAACTGCTCGTCGAATCAGTTAGGCAAACATACAACTTTAGTCCACTTATTTATTCTTTACTAGAGGCTTACCCCAACCCCTTCAACTCTTCCACCACGATTTCGTATTCACTTCCTAAGTCAGGGACTGTCGAATTGAAACTCTACGACCTTACCGGTCGGGAAGTCGCAACTCTTGTAAACCAAAAGCAACAAACCGGAAGTTATCGGGTGACCTTCGATGGGAAGAATCTCTCCTCGGGAACCTATTTCGTGCGGATGCAAGCGGGAGAATTTGTCAAGACACAGAAGATGGTGCTGTTGAAGTAGGGGATCGGGGATCGAAAAAAATGGTGAAGGGTGAAAGGTGTAAGGTGAAGGGGGATGGGTTGGGACAGGCGTCCCCGCCTGTATTGGGTACAGACAGGTCTCCAGACCTGTAAAAAAACGAACGGGCGACCAGAGGGTCTGCCCCTACACTCAAATGGGGTTGCTTTGCTTCGCTCGCAATGACACGGACAGACTATTCTGGGGTCTGCCCCTACTCAAAAGGGCGGCTGCCAGCCGCCCCTACGGAACGGGTTTGGAAACCTGTAACCACCAACAATGGAAGAAACAGACATTTTCTGTGTTACTGATTCTACAGCAAGTTTGCACTCGGACACATCTTTTGTAAGAAGCAATCACCACAACGCTGTTTTCGCGCATTGCACAATCCCCGCCCGCGAAAAATGAGTTGGTGGGATATTTCGATCCACTTGTCTAACGGAATGATTTTCATTAAATCCCGTTCGATTTTCACTGGTTCAGTTTCTTTCGACCAGCCCAACCGTTGCGATAACCGCGCGACGTGAGTATCGACGACAATCCCCTCCGACTTGTGAAAAGCGACCCCCAACACCACCGAAGCAGTTTTCCGACCGACGCCGGGCAACTTGATTAGCTCCTGCATCGTCTGTGGTACTTCCCCCTGAAATTGCTCGACAATTCCGCGCGCCATCCCCAAAAGATTTTTCGCTTTATTCGAGTAGAAACCGGTGCGTCGAATCAATCCTTCCAATTCCACTTGTGATAATTGGAGCATCGTCTTCGCATCGGGAGCCTTCGCAAATAACGCCGGCGTCACCTGATTGACCATCACATCCGTACATTGTGCCGAAAGAATCGTCGCCGCCAGTAATTGGAACGGAGTCTGGTGAGTGAGTGCGCATTCCGCGTGCGGATAATGCTGCTCCAATAACTGCAATACCGCAGCAATCGTTGGATTCCCTTGCTTACTTTTACCGCGAACGGTCACCGAACGCTTCGCGAGCGGATTTCCGGGAGTTACCCTATCCGGTACAGCTGCCTTTTTTTTCGATTCGCGATTCATATCTTTCATGGCGTACTCACTTTGCACTATCTTTACAAATAGTCAGAAATTGTTAGAAGTTAACTCGAAGAGGGGGGCGTAAGAAATGTTCGATACGATTCTATTGCCGGTCGACTTTTCCGAACCATCGGCACGGGCAGCCCGTTACGCTGGTGCGATTGCCTTGCATACTCATTCGAGTCTGCAAATTGCGACGGTGATTCCTTCACTGGAAGCTGGCGCTGACCGCACACCTCTTCTCCGTCAATTTATGGCGGATTCCGCCGAGGAATCGATCCACGCATTAGGTTTTACCACTTTTCCCGAAGACCGGATTTCCTGGAAAACCATTATCAACGACAGCGTATCAAATGCGATTCTCGAGTATAGCGCATCGCCGAAAGTCGGATTAGTTGTCATGGGAACCCACGGCCGCAGTGGTTTATCAGCGCTACTTCTCGGCTCAGTAACCGAGAAAGTCATGCGCAATATCCGCAAGCCGCTATTGGTGGTGGGACGAGGAAAAGACTTGTTGACGAACGTCAGCCACTTGCCCGCCCGCATCCTTATCGCGACCGATTTCTCCGAAGCATCGAAAGCGGCGCTGCAGCAAGCGGTCCGGTTAGCGCAGTTATGGGAAGCATCTTTGGTCATCGTTCACGTGGTGGAAATAGCGATGACGGTACCCTACACCCCGCTCGGAGTAGGTCCGGTCTTTTCGAGTGATTCCGAAGCGATGAATGAAGCGCGAGCGAATTTGCATGATTTCGTCGAACAAAATGTTCCGGAAAATTTACCATGTGATTGGATTGTTGCGGAAGGGGAACCGGCACAGCGGATCGAAGAAATCGTGAATGAGCAAAACGTTGAAATGGTGATAGTCGGAACACGCGGCCACACGAAATTAGAGCGCTGGTTTTTAGGTTCGACGTCGGAACGGTTGTTGCAAAAATGTTCGGTCGCGGTTTGGGTACAGCCATTGTTGCCGTAACGGTCTCACTGCGAATTTAGTTTTGGAGAGGCGCGGGACTTACTACGAATCCTTCACGATGGGATTTGTAATCGGAATCCGGTCATAGGCGTCATCAAGGAGTTGCCGTCCGGCGAAACAGTCCCGCACCGTATGCCAATAGAGAAGATCCGGCTAGGCCTCCATACCAC
>JAOTSC010000214.1 GCA_030247525.1 bacterium
ATATAACCATGGTGGAAGGAGAATCGAAGGAAGTCGACGAAGATACGTTGATTGCCGCGATTGCTTTTGGCCATGCCGCCATTCGCGAAATCTGCCAGTTGCAGGATCGATTGATTGCAACCCTCAAGAAGCCGTTGCGCGAATATGAGTTGTCGTTCGCCGACGCCGATTTGGAAGCGAAGATTGCCGAAGCGATTGGCGACGATATCGTACGTGCCGCTCGTACCCCTGAAAAGCAGGAACGCAATCTGATTCGCAAAGCCGCCGCTGTGAAAGCGATGGCAGCAATTGGCGAAGAGAATGCCGACAAAGCAAAGTTTGTTTCTGAGGTGCTCGACAAGAAGCTCAAAGCAGAAATGCGGAAACGTCTCATCGCTGAGAACACCCGTATTGACGGTCGCGATCCGAAAACGATTCGCCAGATTACGATTGAAACCCGGATTCTACCGCGTCCTCACGGTTCGGCGTTGTTTACCCGCGGTCAAACGCAAGCGCTGGGTGTCTGTACGTTAGGATCGAAATTCGATGAGCAGCGAATCGATGCGTTAGAAGGCAACTACTTCCGCCGCTTTATGCTTCACTACAATTTCCCGTCGTTCTCTACCGGTGAAACCAAACGGCAAATGGGACCGTCGCGCCGCGAAATCGGACATGGCAATTTAGCTGAGCGTTCGATCTCAGTCGTTTTGCCGGAATGGGATGCTTTCCCGTACACCATTCGTGTCGTTAGCGAGGTGCTCGAGTCGAACGGTTCCTCTTCGATGGCAACGGTTTGCGCCGCATCGCTCTCGTTGATGGATGCGGGTGTACCCTTAAAGCGCCCGGTTGCTGGTATTGCAATGGGTCTTGTGAAGGAAGGCGACCAAGCAGTAATCCTATCCGACATCTTAGGTGACGAAGATGCCTTAGGCGATATGGACTTCAAAGTTGCTGGTACCCGTGAAGGAATCACTGCTTTCCAAATGGATATCAAAATTCAGGGAATATCGCTCGACCTGATGCGCCGTGCCTTACAGCAAGCGCACGAGGGCCGCGCCCACATCCTTGGTTTGATGGAAACCGCATTACCTTCTGCCTCACCGCAACTCAGCGACTTCGCACCGAAGATTGTTCGCGTTTCGTTGGATCAGGACAAAATCGGTTTGTTGATCGGTCCTGGTGGCAAGAATATCCGCGAATTGGCAAAACGTACCGAATGTACAGTTGATGTCGACGACGATGGTACCGTCGTAGTTTGCGGTTTGAATGTCGATGGCGTTCGCGATGCCTATGAACATGTCATGGGCCTGATGATGGAACCGGAAGTCGGGAAAATCTATCGTGGTCGCATTACCCGCATTGTCGATTTCGGCGCCTTTGTCGAAATTCTACCCGGACGCGAAGGGTTGATGCACATCAGCAACATCTCTCACGAACGAGTGCAACGGGTGGATGATGTTGTCAAGTTGGGCGAGTATGTTGAAGTGAAACTTTTGGCAGTCGATCCGATGGGTAAAATGGATCTCTCCCGGAAAGCGCTTCTCCCCGATAAGGATGGCGTAATCGGCGGTACCCAAAGCTCCGAGGGCAGAACCCGCGGACCCTCTCGTGGCGGTGACCGGCGTCCCGGCGGTGGTGGTCATCGTCGATAAACATTTGATCTGAGTACGGGTGGACCTTGTGTCCACCCTGCAAAGATTTAGACTACAGAGTACGGGTGGACCTTGTGTCCACCCTACAAACGGTTGAGGGGGCGTATTCAATACGCCCCTTCGTAGTATCGCAAAATAAATATAGTAGAATACCAAACTTGAAACACTCACATCCAACGGACGGCTTTCATCGCACTGTTCTTACAAATGGACTCCGGGTCGTTACCGAAGAATTGCCGGACGCTCGATCAATTTCGCTGGGAATCTTCGTCGAAGTCGGTTCTCGCGATGAGCCTGCGGAATTTGCCGGCATAGCCCATTTCATCGAACACATGGCATTCAAGGGAACGAAGCGACGAACCCCGCGACAAATCTCGATGGCAATTGAAGAGACCGGCGGCGGACTGAATGCGTTTACCGGCCGCGAAATCACCGGTTTCCATGCGACGGTATTGTCTTCGGAATTCGCCACCGCAGTGGACGTCTTAACCGATATCGTTGCTAATTCCACTTTCCCGGAAAAGGAACTCGAAAAGGAAAAGGGTGTTGTCAACGATGAGTTGCGTGGTGTGCAAGAAACCCCGGACGATTTGATTTTTGAGCTGTGGCAGGAAGATGTCTTTCCCAACCATCCGTTAGGACGTTCAATTTTAGGGATGGAAAAAACGCTTGATAAAATCGACCGGAATCATCTAATCGAATTTGTCGCCAAGCATTATCATCCGAAACGAATGGTGGTGGCGGCTGCGGGCAACTGTGATCACGATGAACTCTGCCGAATGATTGAGCAGAAAATACCGTTCCAGAATAATGCACGTCCCCCAGTTCGCAACGCATCGCCGAAGCTGGAACCGCAGGAAGGAAAAACCCAAAATCACCCCTCGGAGAATGCACATTTAGTGATGGGCCTCCGGGCATACTCCTATGGCGATAAACGAAAGCTCCCTTTGCTGTTATTGAATACGGTTTTAGGGGCTGGGATGTCGTCGCGGCTCTTTCAGGAGATTCGCGAACGGCGCGGCATTGCCTACAATGTCTACTCGTTCTTTGATAGTTACCGTGACTGTGGGTTGTTTGGCATTTATCTGGGAACGGTTACGCCGAAATTGGAAACTGCACGAGCTGTCGCTTTGGCGCAGCTCGAAAAAATTGCTACAACTCCACTGACTTCCAAAGAATTGAAACGCTCGAAGACACAACTCAAAGGGGGTATCATTTTGGCGCTTGAATCGACGGCATCACGGATGTCACGACTCGCGCGGATGGAGTTGTATCAAGAATCTTACCTTTCAATTGATGATGTTGCATTGAAAATCGATGCAGTTACCGCGGAAGAAATATTAACTGTAGCACAAGACCTTTGGGGAGATGGCAAACCATTCACGGAAACCCGTCTGCTTCCCATCGAGAAGAAATAGATGTGTAGCTCAGACCCTCCTGTCTAATGTGTCATTGCGAGGAGCATAGCGACGAAGCAATCCCAGAAGGTGGACTCCAACGCCCTCCCATAAAAAAGCCGTAGGATAGACCATAAAAATGTCTGTCCACTAATAACGAGGTAACATGCCAGTGAATCCCATCCACGTACAAATCAAACGGGTGCGAACCGGTTTTGAAGATATTCCCTTGCCTCAACCAGCAACACCCTATTCCTCCGGTTGCGATCTCCGCGCCGCCGTCGAGACGACGATAGAATTGCCTCCGATGGGACGTATGCTTGTACCCACCTCATTTGCGGTAGCGATTCCCGTTGGTTTTGAGGGGCAGGTGCGGCCGCGTAGTGGGCTTGCTTTGAAGGCTGGCATTTCCATCCCCAATACACCTGGAACAGTCGACAGTGACTATCGCGGTGAATTACAAGTAATCGTAATCAACTTGAGTCAGGAGACATTCACCATTCATCGCGGTGACCGAATTGCTCAATTAGTGATTACACCAGTCTACTCCCCGCAATTCGTCGAAGTAGAGGAACTTCCCGAGAGTGAACGTGGGGAGGGGGGATTCGGTCACACCGGTAAACATTAAACTCGTAAAGCGTCGTGATTTGACATCCAGTCTTACCTGTCATTGCGAGAGCGCCTTGCGCCGAAGCAATCTCACAATTCGGGTAGGGGCGGACTACAATGTCCGCCCGCAATAGAGGTTAGCTAAACCGTCTTGAGGCTCACCGTAAGCAATCTCGTCTGACATTATTCATGCAAACACAACCGTGCAATCCACTTGTCTTTCCCCATTCCATTTCCTACACTCTCAAGACCATGACAAATCACTCGAACAAACCAATCCTCCTCTATCACAAAATCGATCCTCGTTGGGAGGTCGGCGTTACAAACGTTTTTCCCGGTACCTTCCGCAAACAAATGTCGCTGGCTTATTCCCAAGACAAAAAACTGCTACCGCTGGAAACAGCGATTACTTCCGATGATCCAAATGTAATCGGATTAACATTCGACGATGGTTATACTTCAATTGGATTGCATGCATTACCTATTCTTAGTGAATTCAGATTTACTGGAACCGTTTTCCTCATCACTGATGCGATAGGAAAATCGAATCGCTGGGAAGCCCAATTGGCTTGGCGTACGTTCTACCATCTCGACAATTCGAGTGTCTTCGGATTGCTCTTCGCCGGTTGGCGAATTGGTTCTCATGGCGTTTCACACACTGCATTTACCTTACTGAATGACGAACAAGCCCGCCTCGAGCTTATCGTCAGCAAAGACATCTTAGAGCAACGGTTTGGTCATCCGATTGTTAGTTTCGCATTTCCATTCGGTAGATATTGCGCACATCACTTGGAGATGGCACTGGAGGCGGGTTACCAATGGTTGTGTGTTGCTCCTCTGCGAGGAGAATTAGCACCTGGGATATCGAAGCATGTAGTCTATCGGCGACCAATTTACTTCGGCGATTCATTGTCGAGATTCTCGCAAATGCTGGAACCACGCCCCCTCACAGACAAGGAGCTGTTTCGTATCCGACTTGCCAATCGTTTGGCAGGTGGAACGATCATAGTCCAAAAATTCCGAAAAATCTTCTGACAGTTTCCGAGATATCAAGTACTTTGTTGTCACATCTTGAATTTATTTCAAATGTTCGGTAGATTCTTTCAAGTACTTTCTGAAAGTCAGTTTCATGCCTCAATCATCACCAGAGAAACTCTATTATTCGATTAGCGAAGTAACCGATCTCACCGGAATTGCACCTCACATACCCCGATATTGGGAAACTCAACTCAAACAATTGAAAC
>JAOTSC010000215.1 GCA_030247525.1 bacterium
TCATAAAATCTCGATTCTCTTTCTCCGGTATTTCTCCGGACGTTGCCGACGCTCTAATTAGCGTCGGATATTTAGTTTACCAATCAACTCACGATACTTCTCGACGTTCTTCTTCTTTAAGTAGTCGAGAAGACGGCGACGCTTTCCAACCATCATGAGCAGACCGCGTCGACTGTGGTGATCCTTCACATTTGCTTTGAAGTGATCGGTCAGCGAGTTGATACGTTGCGTCAGCAATGCAATCTGTACTTCTGGTGATCCGGTATCGCCCGGCTGCTTGCCGTAGGTTTCGATGAGTTTGGTTCGTTCTTCTATGGTGACCATTGGTCGTTCCTTCCTAATCAATCATTTTGCAAAGTATTTTCGCGCTTTCTCTTCATCGTCTTTCATTTGCGCGATTAACTCCTCCGCGTTCGGATAGGTCACCTGTCCGCGAAGAAATTGTAAAAACGATATTTCGATTCTTTGCCCATAAATCGTGGCATTGTAATCAAAAAGGTGTGCTTCGATTGCCCGAGGCAAATTACCAAATGTAGGGCGAGTTCCTATCGATAGCAAACTCGGATGACCGTTTAACCCTACTCCATTCACTCTTGCAATATAGACACCATCGGCAGGAATCAAGCGTTCCGACGGCTCGACTTGTAGATTTGCCGTTGGTACACCAAGTTCACGTCCTCTCCGCTCGCCGGCGACTACGTAACCGGAAAGGGTGAAGGGGCGTCCCAACCAATGATTCGCCGTCTCGATGTCACCGGTTAACAAAAGCTTTCGAATCGCTGAAGACGAGATCACCGTGCCGTCGATTTGAACCGGTTCCGCCCAATCGATATTGATCCCGAGCGACTTTGCGATGGTCGGCAAGGTGTCCCGATTTCCAGAACGTTTGTATCCGAAGGCATGATTGGGACCGAGGTAGTACCGCTCGATACCATAGGAACGAATAAGTTCCTTTAAAAATTCTTCGGCTGAGAGCATTGATAAGTCGCGAGTGAATTGACAAACAATCGTCCTTTCAACCCCAAGACTCGCCAAAATACTCAGACGTTCCTCGATACCGATCAGCAATTTCACCGGATTCGGTAATCCACCAACCACCATCTGGGGATGGGGATCGAAAGTAACAACCGTCGAAAGTAATTTTGCTCGTTTCGCATTATCGAGCATTCCCTCAATCAGGTGCCGATGACCACGATGTAAGCCATCGAAGACGCCAATTGTCCCAACCGATGGAACTTTATCACAAGTGTAGCCATTTGGCCAATACAAAACTTTCATGGTACTACTACGACAGGATTCATTTCGTAACGTTTTACTACACAAATGTGATCGAACTGCCCGGCACTGAGCGCTTCAAACGCCATTTGCGGCGACACTGCCCTTTCGACGCTGATCTCACCGATTGCCGTCCGGCGCAATGCCGATAACGTAGCAACGGTATTCAGTTTCAGTCCAATATCACGTGCTAATGCGCGTATGTACGTTCCCTTTGAACAGACGACAGCAACTTCCACTTCAGGGGAATTCCATCGTAGTAATCGCAACTCGTGAATCGTAATCGGGCGAGGTGCGAGTTCAATCGGCTTCCCTTTTCTTGCTGCGACATACGCTTTCTTTCCATCGACTTTTATTGCCGAGAAGGATGGGGGCAATTGCATTTGCTCGCCAAGAAATTGCGGTAGCGCTGCATCTACCTCTGAGAGTTCAGGAACTCGGCCGGATCCAATTTCAGTTCCTGTGATATCATCGGTATCGGTGGCAATCCCAAACCGAATCGTTCCGAGATACTTTTTATCGGCAGCGCTCCAATCATCTATTCGACAGGTTGCCGCTCTGCCCAAAGCGATCAATAGCAGTCCGGTAGCAAAAGGATCAAGCGTTCCACAATGTCCAATGCGTTTTATTTTGAGTCGGGAACGCAAAAATGCTACAGCATCGAAGCTTGTCCATCCAACCGGTTTATCGATTGCGAGTAGTAAACCGTTCGCGTCAAGCAACGGGGTCTTCCTCAACGGGCGGTACATCATCAGATTGGATTTTATCCAAGATGCGGTCTATCCGTTCGGCACGTTCGCTCGAAGGGTCATACTTAAACAACAATTCTGGTACAGAACGCATCCGTAATTCGCGGGCAATCGCGGTGCGGTACTTTCCGGTGTGCCGTTTGAAATGCGCTTGCGCATTGGAAACATCAATAGGTGAACCAAATACGCTGTAAAAGACTTTTGCGACAGAATAGTCATGCGACAACTCGATATTGGCAATCGAAACTAATCCGGTTAACTCAGTACTTCGTTCGCGCTCCATAGTACGGGAGAGAATGCGGATGATCTCGCCCGCAACCCGTGCTTGTCTAACGCCGGAATTCGTTTTTGCCATACAGTATCGAATGCTTTCCTGAATAACGCCGGCAACTACCGGTTGTTATTTTGCAAGGTTTAACGCCATTGCTTATCGGCTGCGACAATCTGCAGGTCATTTTGACTTTGCAGAATTGCGAGCTGCTCCCGCCAAACTTCCTCGATTCGAGCACTATCGTTAGCGACGATGGCACAGACAAGCGTTGCGGTTTGCCAATGTTCGGTTTCACCCACTTCGGCAATCGATGCGCCGGTTCGGCTTTTCAGTTTATCCTTCACCGAGTGGAGAATCGATCGTTTCTCTTTCAACGAGTGAGCAAACGGAAAATGCAATTCAAATCTCGACCACCCGAGAAAACCGTCGCGTTGATTGTTTGCCATTTACTTCATGAAAGAGAGTTCTTACCGGAAAACTTTATAACCAAAGTTGCGCGGAATAAATTCCACGCTACGGACTCAGTTACAAGTGCGCGGAATAAATTCCACGCTACGGGTTTCAACTACATAACTAATTGTTCGGACAACTGGCGGGCTTCGGCAATTGTCTCATACGACTCAATGGTGTCACCGATTTTCAAGTCGTTGTAGCCATCCAATGCGATACCGCACTCGAAACCATCCTTGACTTCACGAACAGAATCCTTGAAGCGTTGGAGACTGCTAATCGAACCGGTCCAAAGCTCTTTTCCATCGCGTAGCAACCGTACTTTCATTGAACGGGTTATCACGCCACTGGTGACGTAGCAACCGGCAATCGTGCCCAACCGGGAAATCTTGAAGACTTCGCGAACAGTGACCGTACCACGCACTACTTCCTTGTAGTCAGGACGTAGTAATCCTTCCAAGGCTTTCTTGACGTCGTCAACGACTTGATAAATGACACGATAGGTGCGAATATCGACTTTCTCCCGTTCAGCAACTTCACGGGCATTCACATTCGGATGGACATGGAAACCGATGATAATCGCATGGGAAGCTGCGGCAAGCAAGACATCTGATTCGGTAATCGCTCCGACAGACTTACGAATAACATTGACTTTTACTTCAGTTCCAGATAGCTTCATCAAAGAATCTGCTAACACTTCGACCGAACCGTCGGCATCACCTTTAATTACAACATTGAGTTCGCCGAATCCACTGCCTTCCGCCTGCTGACGGCTGAATTGCTCGAGCGTCATGAGGCGCACTAGACGGTGCTGCTGCTCACGCTGTTGCTGGGTCCGACGATTCGCGATATCCTTAGCTTCCCGCTCAGAATCATATACCGTGACACGGTCACCAGCTTGCGGCAAACCGGTATTGAAACCGACAATCAGTACCGGTTGTCCCGGGTAGGCTTCGTCGCGGCGTTCGCCTCGCTCGTTCATCAACATCCGAATTTTACCGAATTGCTGTCCGGCAACAAAGGCGTCACCTACCCGCAGTGTTCCACGTTGAATCAAAATGGTTGCCATTGCGCCACGTCCCTTGTCGAGGCGTGATTCCAATACGACACCGCGGGCAGTCCCTTCAAAGGAGGCTTTAATTTCGGCTATTTCGGCGGCAATAAGAATTTCATCGAGCAGTTTCTCGATATTGACACCTTTTTTCGCCGCAATTTCCGCACTCTGGTATTTACCGCCCCACTCTTCAATCAGGACGCCGCGATCCGCCAATTGGCGCTTAATAACTTCCGGTTGCGCGTTGGGTTTATCGATTTTATTGATGGCGATGACGATGGGAACACCGGCCGCTTTCGCGTGGTCAATTGCTTCCAACGTCTGAGGCATAACTTGATCATCAGCTGCCACTACCAGAACAACGATATCTGTGATTTGCGCACCACGAGCACGCATCGCAGTAAAGGCTTCGTGACCCGGGGTATCAAGGAACGTTATCTTCTGGTCGCGAATCTGCACTTCATAGGCGCCGATATGCTGAGTAATACCGCCATGCTCACCTGCGGCAACATTGGTTTTGCGCAGATAGTCCAGCAAAGTGGTTTTACCGTGGTCGACGTGTCCCATCACGGTGACTACCGGTTGACGGGGCAACAACTCACCGACTTCGACTTCGACCTCTTCCTCTTCTTCATCCTCATCGGTAATAAACTCGACTTCGGTACCAAACTCTGAACACAGGAGGACGATAGTGTCTTTGTCTAAGCGCTGATTCATTGTCATGAGGATGCCGAGACCGATACACTTCTTAATCAGGTCACCGACTTCCACTTCGAGTAGATTGGCTAACTCGGCGGTTGTAACGAATTCGGTCAGGCGTAATACGTTTGCCAATACTTCCGAACCGTCGGCTCGAACTACCCGCTTATGGCGTTTCTTGGAACGTCGACCTTCCGACATCGCCGCCAGCGTTTGCCGTAACTGTGATTCGACTGCCTGCGTATCGACACTCTTACGCGATTTCGGGCGACGGGAACGAGCGATCTCCGGTAATGCTGCCGGAGCAACCCGCTCTTTTAAAGCCTTCGAT
>JAOTSC010000216.1 GCA_030247525.1 bacterium
GTACTATCCTGCTCGAGAGTATCAAGTAAAGCTACATTGAATCCGACTTCCTTCCCATGTTTTTTCGGGTAGAAATTCGGTTTCGTGATTTCTATTCCCGCAAGGCATTCGGATGAATAGATTCTTTCTTAAAGATGGGAAAGCCGCCTCGAACATGCAAGGCGGCGTAAGCATTATGGAAAAATAATTAGGAAGATCGCTTTGCCGCTCGTTTTAACGAAGTCGCCTGTTTCGTCGCCGGTTTGCTCGACGATTTCGCTTTCGTTGCCGGTTTGGCGGTTGCCTTCACGGCTTTCTTAACTGCCGGTTTTACAGCCGGTTTCGCGGGCGTCTTTGCCGTTGGTTTAACGGTTGATTTCTTTGTCGTCCCGGTTTTCTTGTGAGTGGATTTCTCACTGCCCGGCTCTTTCGGACGCGGCGTTACTGCTTTATATGCACCGGTTTTATCCTTCCGAATGTTGACAATGCCGTTGCATTTCGGATAGGTCGAACACGAGAAGAACGGTCCAAATCTTCCCAACCGTGCCGCCATCGGTAAACCGCACACCGGACATCCAGTAATCCCCACATCTTCCGGCGTTACATCGATAGTCCTTTTCTTTTTCTCATCGGTTGTGCCAACGGTAACATTGGAGGGTAACCGGCGGATGTTATCGCATTTCGGATAATTGCTGCAACCCAAAAATGCGCCGAATTTCCCTTGCCGCGCGACCATTTTAGAGCCGCACTTCTCGCACGGTTCCGACAACAACTCTTCCGGTACTTCTGCCGCCGCAGCGCCATTGGCAATCGAGGAAAGATTCTTCGTCGCGCTGCATTCACTGCACCGGAGATATGCACCGAAGCGACCAATCCGCAGTTGCATCGCCGGGTGTCCATTCGGACAAACTTCGGTAGAGGGGAGAAATGCCGCATCGCGCAACGTCTTCAGGTGTTCCGGTGTCTGTGCCGATGCCAGTTTCTTTTCCAGCGGACGATACAGTTCCCCGATGACATTCTGCCATTCCCCTTTCCCTTCGGCGATTTCATCGAGTTCACTTTCCATTTTCGCAGTGTACTCGACATCGAATAAATCGGGGAATTCACCTACCAGCAAACGATTGACCACTCGTCCCAGCGGCGTCGGTTGCAATTTTTTCTCGTAGCGTAATGCGTATTCACGGTCGAGCAAGGTTTGGACGATGGAAGCATAGGTCGAGGGACGTCCGATTCCCAATTCATCCAACTCTTTCACCAAAGTCGCTTCGCTGAAACGCGCCGGCGGTTCGGTGAAGTGTTGCGACGGAATGATTTGCAATAATGGTAAAATTGCTTTTTCGAGTAAGCCGTCCGGCAACAAGCCGCCTTCCTCTTCTTCATCGTCGCGACCATACAATTTCAGGAAGCCATCGAACAACAACCGTTGTCCATTGGCTCGGAACACCGCCCGGTCACGCACCGCGATGTCAGCCGACTGCCGCTCAAAGCGCGCCGCTTCCATTTGCGATGCCATCGTCCGCCGCCAAATGATATCATATAATTTCGCTTGTTCGTTGGTAAGATGTTCGCGAACATCGTTCGGATGGCGGGAAGGATCAGTCGGTCTAACTGCCTCGTGGGCATCCTGTGCATCGGATTTCGTCTTGTATTGCCGGGGATGCTCCGGTACATACTCTTTCCCATAGGAATTTTGAATCTGTGTGCGCAACGCTGAAACTGCTTCGCTGGCAAGCCGTACCGAATCGGTACGCATATAGGTAATCAAACCGACCGGCCCCTCGCCCGGCAGCTCAACCCCTTCATACAGCTGTTGAGCGACTGTCATCGTCCGGCGAACGCCAAAACCCATTTTACTTGATGCAGCTTGCTGTAAAGTGGAAGTAGTAAACGGCGGCGGTGGTGTTTTCTTCACCGATTTCGTTTCGACTTTCAGAACCTTACCGGTATGCCCTTCACAATACTCGACGACGAGTGGCGCAGTCACTGCCGGCAACCGCTCGGCTTTTTCACCGTCCCATGTGACCAGTTTGGTTTTTACTTCCCCGGTACCGACGGCAAAAATCGCTTCAACATTCCAATATTCTTCGGGGATAAATGCAAGAATTTCCTCTTCGCGTTCGCACACCAACCGCAACGCAACTGATTGCACACGTCCGGCAGAGATACCTGTTTTTATAGTCTTCCAAAGCAATGGACTGACTAAGTAACCAACCAACCGGTCGAGTACCCGGCGCGCCTGTTGCGCGTCAACCCGGTTCAAATCGATTTCGCGGGGATGTTTGATCGCATTCAGAATCGCCGATTTGGTGATTTCTTCAAATTCGACCCGCGCCAACGACAACGCTTTGTCTTGTATCAATTCGGCGATGTGCCACGCAATCGCTTCCCCTTCACGGTCAGGGTCAGTCGCCAGCAGCACATTTTTCCCATTGGTCGCTTTGCGCAATTCGTTGACAATTTTCTCTTTACCGGGGATTACTTGGTAATCCGGTGTGAAAAGATTCTTGAGATCGACGCCTAAACCGGTAGAAGGTAAGTCGCGGATGTGTCCCACCGATGCATAGGTTTTATAGCCGCTGCCGAGATACTTCTCGAGTGACTTGACTTTAGTAGGCGATTCAACAATGATTATTGTCGGCGAAGTATTACTCACCCAATTCTCCCTGCGGCTTTTCTAACAATATCTCGGTCATCAATTCCAGTAAATCGTCTCGATTAATCGGTAATGTCTCTTCCCGGGCAATCTCATCGAGAATCGAATCGACATCGAACGGGGTGACTAAACTGGTTCGTTGCATTTGTTGCAGCAACCCTTCCGCTTCCGGCGTCATCATCGAACGTTCAAATTTTGTTAAAACCCGCCATGCACCAGGATTCGGCTGCCGCAAAGGGAGGGCGGTTCCAATTGAGCGCGCCATCGCTTCCGGCCGGCGTTGCAACAAATCCATCGCGGCGGTGATTTCCTGCGGCGTAAACCCTTGTCGGGTGAGCAACTCCGAAAGCATGCTCATCTCTTCGGCGGTGAGGTTACCCCGCTGCAGTTCGGTCAATACGACCGCCAACGCTTCCATAATATTTCTGTTCATTCTGACTACAATTCAATCCGTATGATTTACACACCGAGACAATCTACTCGATTCCTACGATTAAAATGTGTTGTCAAACACATCACATTGGCATAAAACGATGCTCGGTAGCAACAAGGCTCACCCATTCACCCCGTGGCAATTCTTATACTTTTTCCCGGAACCGCAAGGGCAAGGATCGTTTCTTCCCACTTTTGGTTGATCGCGGGTTATTGGTTTTGATACAACCCGGTCGCCATCCATCGCTGTCTCCGGTTGGATTGCTCGCGGCTGTCGCGTCGGAGCATCCGCACCACCGGACACAGTCGGTTCGGAAAATCCCGATCCGCCCTGTGCCACCGACGTGAAACCAAGATTCGTAGCGTCGTTGTGTAGTAGCTGCATCCGCTCCGGTCGGCGTGGCGGGGGCTCTGGTTGCTCAACCTGAATTTCCGCCCGGAAGATAATTTTTGTCGCTTCTTCGTCAATTTCGCCAAACATCTGCTGAAACAGATCGAAACCCTCTTTCTTGTACTCGATGAGGGGGTCTTTTTGACCGTAGGCGCGAAGCCCAACGCCTTCCTTCAAGCGATCCATATTCGCAAGGTGATCACGCCATTTATCGTCGATAACCCGTAACTGTACAAACCGGACAAATCCCTTAAATGGCTCTTCACCGATAGATTGCTTTCGGCGTTCTAACCGGCGCTTCGCCCGCTCGATGATTTTTTCGCGCAATTCGTCTTGAATCATTAAGTCACGTTCGTCAGGTGTGAAGTTCAAATCGACGCCGAGGATACGCGAGCCCTTTAACGCAATCGCATCCCAATCCCATTCGTGAGGACTGACATTCTTTTCGGTGTTCTGTTCGACAACGTCTTCGCACCAATTGCCTAACATCGTCTCCAGTGTTTCGAAAGGATCTCCACCAAACAACAGTTTGCGGCGCATGCCATAGATGGCTTCGCGCTGCTGGTTCATGACGTCGTCATACTCGAGCAGTTGCTTTCGAATCCCAAAGTTGTAAGCTTCGACCCGCTTCTGCGCTTTTTCAATTGACCGGGTTATCAGCGAATGGGTGATCACTTCACCCTTTTCGACTCCTAGGCGATCCATCACACCGGCAATCCGGTCGCTGCCGAAAAGCCTCATCAAGTTGTCTTCAAGTGACATATAGAATACGGTGTCGCCGGGGTCGCCCTGACGACCGGCTCGACCGCGCAACTGCCGGTCGATCCGCCGCGATTCATGACGCTCGGTGCCGATGATTTGCAAACCGCCGACTTTCTTTCCGCCCTCAGTGCGGATGACGCCGTCACCCAGTTTGATGTCGGTTCCACGACCTGCCATATTGGTCGCAATGGTTACCGCACCGGGCTGTCCGGCTAAGGAAACGATTTCAGCTTCCCGCTGATGCTGCTTCGCATTTAATACGTTGTGCTTTACCCCTTTTCGGCTCAGAAAACGGGAGAGCAGCTCCGAAACTTCAACCGACACTGTTCCAATAAGAACCGGCAAGCCTTCATCGTTTAATCTTGCGACATGTTCGACTACGGCATCGTATTTTTCGGCTCTGGTCTTGTACACTAAGTCGTCGTGATCATTGCGAATCATCGGTCTATTTGTCGGAATAATGACCACTTCGAGTTTGTAAATCGAATAAAATTCTTCTTCTTCGGTAGCCGCGGTACCGGTCATACCAGCGAGCTTTTCATACAACCGGAAATCTGTCTTTTATACACATCTGACGCTGCCGACGAGATTTCCAGTGTAGATCTCGGT
>JAOTSC010000217.1 GCA_030247525.1 bacterium
ACTCGGCTAATCCTTCGATGTACCAAAGCGGCAAGGGCATCCGGCTAATGCCGTTGATCACACTCTGTAAACCACTTCCGTAGTATTTCCGCAGCATCATCGCATGGGTCAACTCATGGTGTACGACATGGCGATACTTCTCCCAATTCCCCTCAAACGGAATAACAACACGGGTTTTCAGAAACTCGGTAAAGCCGCCGACGCTTTCCTCCGGACTCTCCCCGGTTACATTGGTTTGTTGAAATTGGTTATGGGAGCGGTGAGTGATAATCGTTATTCGTCCGTTGGGTTCGAGTTGGTAATCGAGACCCTTCGCGAGGTGGCGATAGGCGAGCGGCATACTCCGCGGTTGCGACCGCAACTTCATAGCCGCCATCGGGAAAGTAAATCTCAAAGTGTTTGGTCTGGAGCGATTCCCAATTCAGGTATTCGTACTGGACTTTGTTCTTACCAAACTGCGCGGGCGCGGTCGTTGCCATCGCAAGGAGCAATAGCATAAGGAAAGTGGAAGTTGTTACCAGACGATTTACGCGCATATCCCCAACAGAAGTTTCGTTAATGTACTTCCAATTCCGGGTCGAATTGAAACGGCTATGGTTCGTGACGAAAACAAATGCGACAGCAAATAGGATTGCTTCGTCGCTACGCTCCTCGCAATGACACGAGTGGGCAGTCATGGAAGCCTGCCCCTACTTTGTATTCAACATACGATACGTTTCGACAGACAGGTGTGTCTATCGTACGGTATGTCAGGCAGGATTACCTGCGATGAGCCGCAAGGCGGTTGCCATACATCCAACGAAGAGACTTGTCAGCCAAGATTGGCTAACCTCCAAGTAAGAGAAAACTTAGAATTCTTGGAGGATGCGGAAACTAACCTTGCCATCAAGTGGGGCATCACCATGATTCCACCCCAAATCAAAGCCGATTCGCCCGGATCTTACCGCTAACCACATTCCGGCTCCCCACCCGACTAATTTTCGTTCAATGCTGGTCGACACTTGTTGCCATTCCAAGTAACCAGCATCTATAAAGAAATACGCACGCGAGTTTTGGGTTAGTAGCCACCGTGGTTCAATCGTCGCTCCGGCGAACCGGGTAGCCGAATACTCCCACTCCCGGTATCCCCGAACCGTACCGGGACCGCCAATCCGAAACAGCTCCGTGACTGGGAGCGTTCGCGGCGGAGATTCCCATTCTTTTCCCCGCACCGCAAAGTACCAAGAGAGTGAACGCCCTTGAGGCAACGATTGTTCCAATTGAAAACGCAAACCTTGTAACTGGATACTGCTTTGGTTGGATTCTTGTAAACTGAGATTGCGATACTCCCACTCTCCAACGAGGTGAATGCCTGTTCGGGGATTCCATTGGTCGTCGCGTCCATCATAGGCGGCACCGCCAATCCACGATGAACCGGTAATCTGTGAGAAACCGAGAGCAATAACTGCCGCGCTATCAGCATTTACTTCACGAGAGCTATAACCGCTATGAAGGGTGATAGCATCGTTCATTTGCCATTCAAGGGTTAGTGATAGTTTTAGTTCACTGTACAATGAATCGCGGATTTGCGACTCAGCGCCAACTTGCAATGCCAACGGTACGGAAAACAACCATGGTTCGGTGTATTGCAGCGAAAACTCTTGACTGATTCGGTCAGGCTTCGCCCAATGGACTGCCAGTTTCCGCAAGCTGCCGAATAGTTGGTAGAGCCCTAAATCGATTTTTCCCGATACTGCGGAAGGAGTAGTGCCAACCGGAGGGAGATAACCCGCGACAGCATCGATCCGAATTGCATTGCGTATGCGGGAGGGGAAGCGGAGAATCGTATTGGGACCGAAAGTCACTACTTCGGGATCGCTCATCGTTTCAAATCGTCCCGTCGCAATAAGGAATTTTTTCGCTTTGGCGATACGATCCGGATTGTAGCGGAACGGAAACTTCAGACGACTTTCTCGAACCCACAATTCCGGTTTTGTAGATTCACCGCCGGGTATTGTCATTCCATTTATGATAACAACTTGCCCGGTATCGAGTGCGCCATGTAAGGATAGTCCGATGTGGGTGGATTGTTTCTGGATCACGCCGCTATCCCAAGTAACGGCGGCAAAAGTGTGTCCGGTGCGCGCGCGGTTATCGAACCACTCATCGATTATCTCTAATAACGTGTTGCGATCATAGGGGTCACCGGGGCGAAGTCCAATTCTATTCGCTGGTAAGGAGTCACCGGTAAATGTGATCGTTTCGATTTGGAGTGGTTGAGTATCATTCAAGTAAATGTGTAAGTCACCGCCGTACCGTTTGGGTATCCAATTGGCGGAATCGAGCTTGATGACCGCGTATCCAAGACTCGCTAAACGGTGTAACGTTGTATCTAATCCGGCTTGGATCCGGATGGAATCAATGGTTTCTCCGATGGCGATGGGAAACGACGATTGGAGTTGAGAACGAAGAATTTTTTCTGCGCCGTGCCATTCGACGCGAAGTAACTCCCCCAGGGGAGCCGGGATGGCGACCGAAGATAGGAGTATCAGTGTGAGGAGTGTAATCCAACGTTTCATGCTATGACAACATAATAATGAAGGGGCAAGAGTCAAAAGGGTGATGTGATTTTATATAGTTAATGGGTTGTTTAAGGGGATTGCTTCGTCACTGAGGTCGCACATGGTTGCGACCTGCGTTTCTCGCAAAGACACGTCAAGCAGAATTGGCTAATCTCCAGTGCGGGCGGACATGGAAGTCAGCCGCTACTCGCGTCAGGCAGGAAAGACTAACATCCAACCGCAACAGAAATGTCGCGGCTACGAAAAAAGAGAGGGGCGTATGCCATACGCCCCATGGAAACAACAAACATATCGATAGAAAAACACAGTTATAAGATGCTATTGGATGCTGTCGGCAAGCTCGAGGAAGATTGCCTCGTACTTTTTAGCGCTCAATTCCCACGAATGATCGACACTCATCGCATTGACACGAAAAGCATTCAAGAGCTGCGGTTGTTGATAAATTGTCAGCGCACGCTTACATGCTTTCAAGAGGGTGGTTGTGTTTACATCTTTGACAATGATGCCATTTCCCTTTTTCGTTTTCTCATTCAGCTCTTCGACGCTGTCAGCAAGTCCGCCCACTTTGGTGACAATCGGAATCGTTCCATACCGAAGGCTATACATTTGATTTAAGCCGGATGGCTCATAGCGCGACGGCATTAGGAAAAAGTCCGCTGCCGCTTCAATCCGGTGTGCCAACGGATCATCAAAGGTTAGATTCACCGACAATTTATCGGGATAGACTTTCTGCAACTCCGTTAACTGATCGGCAAAGCGTTGTTCTCCAACCCCTAAGATGACAACATGTGCACCGGTATTGATCAAAGTTGGAATCGTTTCGATCACGACATCGATTCCTTTTTGCTCTGTTAATCGGCTCACCAATCCGAACATCGGAACGGCTACGTCATGCTGTAAGTTTAACTCGACTTGCAGCATTTGCTTGCATCGGGTTTTTCCCGTCAAGTTGGTTGTGGAATATTGCGCCGGGATGTCGGTATCGGTTTCAGGATTCCAGACATCGGTATCGATACCGTTGAGAATTCCAATCAGGTCTTTCTTACGTTGTTTGAGCACGCCCTCTAAGCCGCAACCAACTTCGGTCGTTTGGATTTCTTTGGCATAATTCGGTGAGACGGTGACAATCTTATCAGCTGTCTCAATCCCAGCTTTTAAAAAGTTCAGTTTCCCCCAAAACTCGAGGGGACCATGGGGAGCGTACTCTTTTGGTTCAAGTTCAAGTATCTCGGCTTTATCCAAGGGAAATATTCCCTGGAATGCAAGATTATGGATTGCGAGTACGGTCTTCGTTTTCGCGAAAAATGGATTCTTGACAAAGTGACTTTTCAACCAATAAGGGATCAGTGCAGTTTGCCAATCGTTACAAAAAAGGATGTCTGGAGCCCAATGTAGTGTTTCGAGACCAGTAAACAATCCACGGCAAAAGAATGCAAACCTTTCGGCATTGTCCTCATAATCAGTATTGGTCGATGGATCGACATATAGTCCATCGCGATCGAAGAATCCTTTGTGCTCCATCAGATATACTTGTACCCGCTCAGGCAACAAAGCCGCGGAGCGTAATGCAAACGGCTCATCGGTTCCGGCATACTCAAGCGGGATCGCTGCTAACCGTTTCACTTCGCGCAAACTGTGTTTGCGGTCGCGAATCATACGGTACTTGGGAAGGAGGATGCGGATGTCGTGTCCCATGTTTTTCAGCTTCTTTGGCAACGCACCAGAGACGTCGGCAAGCCCACCGGTTTTTGCAAACGGCACCACTTCCGGGGAAACTAAAAGTATCCGTAACGACTTCGACATTTTACTTCCTTCGTCGTCAAATAGTATTTGATGTTAGTAGTGTGTTCCTACTATCATCATTAAACAACTCTGAGTCATTCTTTCTGACAAGCCGGTAACGAATCTACATCACTCATTCTGGAGAGTTTGCTGCATTATATCGTTCAAACACCCCAGGCGCGACACTAAGAATGACTTGATTTCTCCCACGCTCTTTGGCTTGGTACAATGCAACATCGGATTGATGTACCAGCTCTTCCGCTGAGGAACTCACGGTACGAGTAGATGCAACTCCTACACTGACGGTGATACGTCCTTCCGGCTGTTTATTTGCATTAACGAAATCAAACTCTTCAACATTAGATCTGAGCTTGTCCGCAAGTATTCCTGCCCCTTCGATGTTAGCACCGGGCAAAATAATAGCAAACTCCTCCCCACCATAACGAGTAACAAAGTC
>JAOTSC010000218.1 GCA_030247525.1 bacterium
CGGCAGATGAACCGCACGAAAAGGACATACCGGCCATTATGGTCGGTTTGGTTCTGTCAAGAGATGCCGAGTAACCATGAACAATACATTACCGCAACGAAACAAACTTCCCGGTCGAGGCGTTGAACAATCATCGGGACGTCTCTCCGGTTACTTTGGCATCACCGTCGGCACCTTGTTTATTGTCAGCGGTGTTCTCATCTTGTTGAAAGTATTGGGTCGCGGGTGGTGGATTGACTCCCAAATTCGGATTATCTTGGGAATTACGATAATTCTCTTTGGAATATTCCGGATAGTGCAGTACAGTATCAAACTGCACTCGCTGAGAAAAGCCAAGTCGCTGAAAGAGCAAATCGATGAGCTGGATAAACCGTAGTTTCGCGCTGCTTTTCGTTACCACTTCTCTTGTTTCAGGTTGTGGACCACAGCGAAAACCGTTCGACGGTGTCGCTCCATTGCCTTGTGCGCCATCGCTTGTACATTTAATGGCGCAAAGTGTTAATGATTTTGAATCGAAGTACCCTAAAGCCCGAATAAACCTGTCTCGCCACACGTGTCGCGATGCAATCGACTCGCTGTTAAACAAGAAAACCGAACAAATCGTTATCGACCGTCCGTTGACTAAACCGGAATCGCTTGCATTTCGTCAAAAAGACATGACACTTTACACGTTCCGGTTGGCGCGAATGCCGATGTCACTGATTGTGAACAACAGTAATCCGGTGAATGATTTGGATTCATTACAATTAGCGGCAATCTTGACCGGGACAAACTTGAGCTGGAGTCAAGCAGTAAACGGAACCGACCGTTTGATCAAGCTCTATTTGCCGCCCCCGGGAGACGGGGTATGGGAATTGTTGCAGGTATTGTATCGGACACCGGATCGTATCATTGCGGAAATCGTACCTTCCGATTCGATAGCCTACCGGGTCGCACAGGAACCCGATGCACTCGGAGCCATGGCAGGGGTTGCCCCGGACTATGTTAAGCCGTTAGGACTCTACTTTAACGGCAAGTTGCAGCGACCGACACTGAGGGCAATTCATGAGCAGCGCTACCCATGGGTATTGCCGGTCGTTTACATCACTTTCAAGGAAGAAATTGATGTGGCGACAAGTTTTCTAAACCATGTAACTTCGAATCCGGGTCAACGACTCTTATCGGATAATGGGGTTTTGCCGGCGATGGTACCCATCCGGGTCAAATGAGAATATCCGGCTTCCCCAATGATTTTGGGTCTAAAGTAAATAAATCATCTTTGTTTCGAGTAGTTTTCTTGAGGCGTATTGTGAATCGAATACAAATTGTTGTTTCGTTATTGCTGGTTTCACTCATCACTGTTTCGTGTGCCGGGCAGATCGATGACGCATATAAAAAGCGCGAATGGTCGAATGTCATGAAGATAGCGCAGGAGTCGATTGCCAAAGGTGATAAGGACGGCTCGGTTTATCGATATCTTGGAATTGCCCAAGCCGCAACCGGCGATACTCTTAACGCTGTAGAGAATTTGAAGAAGGCGATTTCCGAGTCGAAAAAGGACGGTCGCGCCGTTTTGCAACTAACGCAAATCTATATTTCGCAAAACCGAATTATTGAAGCGAAACAAATTGCAATGGATGGTATCAAGGCATCGGGTAAAAGTCTTGATATGCAGGCAGCACGGGCATTGGCATTAGCTTATACCGATTCGATTAGCGAGGCTTCCTCACTTATTTGGAAAGTGACATCGTCTGATTCGACGAATGCTACCTACTACAAAATTCAGGGATTAATCTCCCGCAAGGAAGGTGTAGTCGATTTCGTGATTGAGTCGTTCCAAAGAGCTTTACGATTGGACCCAAACGACAACGATATCCGGTACGAACTTGGATTGGCGTATCTATTTGCCAAGCGCGGCGGCGACGCATTGGAAACTTTCAAAAAGGTGCATGAACTTGAACCAGGTTTTCCAGGAGTGAATTTTCGTATCGGTCAGTTATTGTATTACAACGCTCGTGGTGATTCTGTGAAGTTAAAAGAGTCGCTCCCCTACTTGGATGCTGCCGCCAAAGAGAATCCCAGTGCCGAAGTGTATCGGTTAATCGGAGAAACCTATGCCCGGTTGAATCGGGTTGCCGAAGCGGAAACTGCGCTGAAAGCTTCGCTTTCCAAGAAGGACGATCCATCGGTTCGAAAGCTTTGTGCTGATTTGTTCATGGTACAGAAGAAATTTGACGTTGCCACCGAATACTGGCGACCATTGGCAGGCACGTCTGATTTTGACGCAGCCCGTTATTTGAAACTGACCGATATGACACAGGCATATTGGGGCCACGATACCACCAAACACCCGGTACTTCTGAATCAATGTGAGTTGTTAAAAAAAGGTTGGGAAACTGACCGGACTAACGCGAATTTGTTGACTCGAATCGGTTTATTATATTACGCCATTGATCAGTATGATTCTGCAATCGTGTGGCTCAAGAAAAAAATCGATAACGAGCCGAACAGTGCTTCTGCTTGGATCAACTTGGGGTATGCATTCAACGGTTTGGAACGGAGTGACGAAGCGATTGCAGCTTTGCGGAAGGGATTAGCTTTAAACGATTCCAGTATTGCCCCCTATCAAGTTATATCCGACATCTTGCAACGACAGAAATTGGAAAAAGATGCGGTGGCCCTGCTCGATTCGCTATCGTCCCGAAAGGATTTTGATTTAAAGTGGTGGATGCGTCTTGCGATGCTGCATTACAACATGAAGCAGTATTCTAAGGCGATACAGACGTTGGAGAAGGCGGACGGAATGTATCCGAATAGCGCCGATGTTTGGGTTTGGATTGGTATCAACCGGTATTCACAATATGCTGCAGAACCGGGAAGAACCGAATTATTGAATCGTACGAAAGAAGCATTCCGCAAGGCGTTGCAGTTTGACCCTGAAAATGCGGATGCAAAGAATTATTTAAATCAACTCAGCAAGTAAGCGCAGCATCTCGCTCGCGTGGTTTCCGTTAGTAAGGAGAACGATCAATGAAGAAGCAGGGAGCCTTCGTCCTTATCGCCGCACTGGTTTGTGTCGTCGTAGGTATTGGTATCTTTTTCGTATTGCCGAAGTTTATTCAGGACGGTGGTCCGGTTGTCGCAATTTTGCTTGCGCTTAACCTGATGATCTGGGTGTTTGTCGTCGAACGGTTGCTCACTCTGAGCAAAGCGAAAGGCGCCCGAATGCTGCCATTGTTCTTCAACGAATTCTTGAAGGCGGTGCGGGAAGGCAAGTATACACAAGCCGTTGAGCTGTGTGAAAAGCAAAAGGGAAGTGCCGCTTCCGTTTTGCGCGCCGGGATGGAACAATGGGTGCGCATTGAAAAAGACAATTCGGTGCAAGGTGAGAAGAAGTTGACGGAAACTCAACGGGCAATGGATGAAGCCCGGTTGTTGGAAGTGCCGTTCCTCGAACGAAACTTGATTGGTATGTCGACCATTGCTTCGACCGCGACGATGTTCGGTTTGCTCGGTACGGTTATCGGTATGATCCGTTCGTTCCATGCTATGGCGCGCGCTGGTGCTCCGGACGCATCGCAATTAGCGTTGGGTATTTCCGAAGCGCTAATCAATACCGCTCTTGGTATCTTCGGCGGTATTGTCGGTATCTTCACTTACAATATTTTCACTACCCGCGTCGATAATTTCAACTATTCGATCGACGAAGCGGTGTATATGACCCTTGAATTGCTCAAGGAAAAAATATAGTCATCGGTAACGAATCCATCGGAGTTGGGCAAATTTTATGTGCCCGGCGTTTGGGTTGATTCACTTGACCTGACAAGAGGTGTAAATATGGCGGTACCGAAGGCGAAACGCATGGGAATTGCGATGGATATGACCCCGATGGTCGATGTCGCGTTCCTCTTGCTCATATTTTTTATGTCGACAACGCAGTTCAAGCCACCGGAGGATACCCCGGTGTCGTTGCCCGATAGCCATAGCAGCATCAAGTTGCCGGAATCGGATGTGTTGACGATAACCATTACGAAAGCCGACACGTCGAAGAATCGGCTTGTCGCAAACAGTTCCCGAATTCTGATCTCGACGGGAATCGCAAAAGTCGATCAACGACTTGGCTTTTCCGCAATGAATCAAGAACTCGGACAGTTTCGATCGGTTCCACAATCGAAAGAGACGTTGCCAGACAATATCATGCGCGCCCGAATGGATAACCCCAAGTTGCGGTTAATTATCAAAGCGGATGAGCGCGCCGATTATGCGACGGTAGCGTCGGTAAACCAGTTGTTGCAGGACGAAAACCTGCTCCGGTTCTATTTGATAACCGATCTCGAAAAATAATCGCGGGAAACCGCACCAACAATACGGAGAGTACCGATGGGCGGAATGGTTGGTGGCGAATCGAAAAGCCATGCCCGAGGTAAAAAGAAGCAGTGGAAGAAACCGCGCATCATGGTTCGGGTCGACATGACGCCGATGGTGGACGTTGCTTTCTTATTACTCATTTTCTTTATGGTTACAACGGTGTTCCGGCTTCCGCAAGCGATGGAGATTAACCTGCCACCGGAACAAGCGGAGAACACCGAAATTGAAATCAAACAATCTACCATGTTGAATTTCCGGGTCGACAACGATAACAAACTCTATGCGAATGTTGGAAACGACTTACCGAAGTTGATTCCATGGGATTCGCTTGAGTCGAAAATCCTCGAACGGAGAACACAAGTCGGGACAAAGTTGACGATTGTTGCCAAGTTGTTGCCGCAAGCGCCATTTTC
>JAOTSC010000219.1 GCA_030247525.1 bacterium
GAAATTCGCAATGCTATCGCCAATCGCTTGGAAACTGCAGACAGTGCCGTTTATGAAGTGTTGCAACACGCGGTGCTGATGTTACGCGACAAAACCGAACCGGTATTCCGTGAACGGGCGGAAATCGTAACCGATGTCTGTCGTCGGTTAGTGGGGTGTTTGCAGGGTCATGACATGGCGGCTTTGGAGCTTTCCGAGCCGGCAATTGTCTGTGCCAAGGAACTAACCCCCTCGGAAATGATTCATTTGAATCCCGAAAAGTTATTGGGGGTTGTGTTAGACGAAGGCGGGGAAACGTCGCATGCAGCAATTCTCACTCGGCTCTTTGGTGTACCAGCAATTGTCGGAATGAAGAATTTCTCTCAAGCGTTTGATAATGGCACTCCTGCGATAATCAATGGAAATTCCGGGAAAATCATTATCCACCCCGATGACGAAACCCTTGCGAAGTACCAGCGTAAAATCGAAAAGTTCCAGAAGTACCGCCAACAATTAGAGAATATTCGCGACACCGAAGCGATAACAAAAGATGGTGTGCGGATTTATCTCCATGCGAATATTGAACTTCCTATCGAATTGAAAGCGGTACACAACGTCAATGCCGATGGCGTCGGTCTATTCCGTACTGAGTATCTCTATCTAAGTCAGGAAGTTTTGCCCAGCGAGGAAGAGCAATACCGCGCCTACCGGGAAGTCGCCGAAGCGCTCTCCCCGAAACCGGTCGTGATTCGCACTTTTGACTTGGGCGGTGATAAAATTCCCAGTGGGATGAGCCATCATCGGGAACCGAATCCGTTTATGGGGTGGCGGGCAATCCGGGTATCGCTCGCCCGACCGGAACTGTTTCGCATCCAGCTTCGAGCAATCGCCCGCGCCGCTGTGTACGGGAATATCTCCATCATGTTCCCAATGGTGATTGGTTTGGGAGAATTTCGCACCGCAAAGGAAATGTTTCTGACTGTGTGCAATGAATTAGCCCGACAGCATATTCCTCACAATTGCAATGTACCGATTGGTGTGATGATCGAAGTCCCTTCGGCGGCGATTCTGGTCGACCTATTTGCCCGCGAAGCTGACTTCTTGAGTATCGGAACGAATGACCTTACTCAATTCACCCTTGCCGTTGATCGTAGTAATCCGTTCGTCACGGATCTCTACCAACCCTTCCATTTATCGGTGTTGCGACTTATCCAACAGATTATCGATTCCGGTAATCGAGCCAACTGTAAAGTATCGATCTGTGGTGAATTAGGGGGAAATTCGGTCGCGGCGCCGCTATTGATTGGTATGGGAATGCGGCATTTCTCGATGTCGCCGATGCTCATCCCGGAAATCAAAGCGATTGTGCAGGCAACGACCGTCGATGAATGTAAACAGACTGCTGAAACGGTATTCTCCCTTGCCACCTCACAAGAAATCACCGACTACCTCCGACAAACCATCCGCAAACGCTTCGCCGATCTCCCGATCTGGTTCGGCAGATAATTTTCTTTTCCGTAGCGCAGACAATCCTGTCTGCGAATTCTGTAACAATCATTCAGAGTAATAGAAACAGTGTAGTAGGGACAGACCCCAGAATAGTCTGTCCAACTTGTCATTGCGAGAGCGCATTGCGCCGAAGCAATCCCAGAAGTAGACATACGCCAACAATCCTGACCGCGAATGGGTGGTTATGGGTCTCCCGACCTGTATAGCATGGTGGCTACGGGCTTCCAAGCCCGTTCTTTAGTTAGGTTAGCGCAGGCGTCCCCGCCTGTATTCAACTGCCGTACGTTGGACATTCTTGTCCAACGGGCGTAAAGTTTACATGAGTCCGCAATGGAAAGGGTACTGACAGGTCTCCAGACCTGTATCGTAGGTGAGCCCGGCGGACTCCCGCAAAAAGAGGGCGGCTGCCAGCCGCCCCTACGGTTAAAAATGAGATAGGTGGTTACAGGTCTCCAGACCTGTAATGTAGGGGTTCGATTACAAACTCGAACTAAAGAATTCAACGGAGTTTGTGAGCCAACGCTGAAGATGCGTTGGGTTCATCGAACCCGGAGTGTAGGGGTCGAATTAAATTCGACCCGGTGCGGCGAACGCCACATAAAAATCGGGCGTATGCCATACGCCCCTACTCACCGCGAAAATATTCCCATCATGATGAATTTTCTTGCAATCAATCTTTTACACGAATACATTACATGGAATGCTTTGCCAAGGACGCAAAGATGGTACCCTTCCGATTTCTCTTCACACTTCTTCTCCTAATCACACTCGTGACGTGTGCGATGGCACAGCCGCAGGCACCAATAGTTTGGGGGCAGCCTGTACAGATAAACACGTATCCAACATTTGATGATACTTGGGTGGTATACTCCAAGGGTGACACTCTGGTGAACATTGGTACATACTGGACTCGCTGGATTGAAGTAGTAAAAGTTTCGATAAGCGTAAACAATGGTGCTACTTGGCGACCCACCACTCATCTCGTCGATTCAACGATGAATGATAATAACTTAATTGGCGCGAATTGGCGAGTTTGTTACACCGATCAGACACTGTATATCTGCTCGGCTTTAAATGCATCCGTAGTTGGCCTTTGGAGCAGTGTCGATTGGGGTCTTACATGGCGCTGTACTCGTATTCCAGTGCCTATCGGTTTCCTTCGAATGGATGATAATATCGGTGACACACTTTTTTTTGTTCAACAAGATTATAATCACGGCAACACTCGCTATTACTATACCCATACAGTCGGAACAAGTGGTGTTCTTGCTCAACCGATACTGTTACCAAAACCGTTTCTCTTGTCAACTTCCCATAATAAAATCAATTTTATACACAATTCCAGTTATGTTTATGAACCGAACGATATTGGCAGCCGACTTTATTTTGCACAACTCAACCGTGCAACTGGCACCCTATTAGCAACGAGACAGCTAAATACTGATCTATATTGGAATGTGGGAACACATGGAGAAATTCGAGATGATGGTTATGGCTTTTTTTGCTCTGGCACCGATTCATTGCCCACTCAATTCATACAGGATTATGTACGCATAACAATAAACAATACAACCGATGGCGGACGAACTTTTTCTAGACAATATCTGACAGAGTATGCTAGTGCTAGAGAAAATACGATTTATGGTTGGAAAGAAAAATATGTAGTATTGACATGGTTGGATTCAACTGTACAAGCCACTAACACCCGCGCAGCATTCTGGGCAGCATTTTCAGCAAATCGTGGACAAAGTTTTTATCCAGGAAAACAGTTAGTAAATGGTATGGCAGGTTTTTACAATACTGACGTACGTTCCATTGAGATTCGCCCACTTGAACATCGAATCCGCATCAATTACGTCAGAGGGATGATAGGAGCCGATATATTTAATTACTCAATGGTTGGCACATTTACACCTGATTCTGTTCTGCCAAGCTTGGACTCTGTTTGGTCGTTACCGTTGGATTGCGCAACAAATGAGCGCATAAATTTACGGGCATCTGCTCGCGATAACGATTCTTTATGGCGGGTCTGTTTAGTTGTTCGCCCGCTTGATTCACAAGACTCTCAAGTTGTCACTCTTACAAGGATAAACGAACACCTTTTTGAAGGCGAATGGCTTGCTCCCGACACGTCGACAACCCTAACCCACTATTATTTCAATGAGGACATGTGGGAAAATCGGGGCTTCTACACCACTTTAACTCCTCTTCACCCAGACACAATAACTGTTGTTTCGTCGGATGTAACGGAAAGTAATCCGCTTGTTTCCGAATTCGGAGTGTCGATTCACCCCAACCCCTTCAATCATTCGACGACGATTACCGCCACTCTCCCACTCGGATCATCCGATGCGGTAATCACAATTCACGATATTTTGGGACGGGAGGTGTATCGTTCCCAACCATTGCACCGCGATGCCAGTAACAATATCTCACTAATCTGGAATACTCATACCAGCAATGCCAGTGGACAATCGAAGGTACCACTCAGCAGTGGCATCTACTTCGTACAACTTCGCGCCGGCTCCTACCACACCATCACCAAAATCACTCTCCTACAGTAGGGGCGTGCCGCGCACGCCCGTATCTTTTTGCGTGGCCGCGACATTCCTGTCGCGGTGGCTTTGGGTGAACACGAGGTTCGCCTGTACATCTGGACAGACAGGGGCGTCTGTCCCTACTGGTGGCTACGGGCTTCCAAGCCCGTTCTATGGTGGGGTACTGACAGGTCTCCAGACCAGTAACTTCGGGCGTGCGCGGCACGCCCCTACTGGAGGTTAATCTTGCCTGACAGTTTCGGGCGGGCGTGGAAGCCCGCCCCTACCCAAAAGAAGAAAGGGCGTTTTCGAACGCCCCCTCTCAAAAGAAACAGAAACTGATCTGCGATTATCGGAGATACATCACTTTCCTGACCGCTTGCCAATCGGTAGCATCCATTCTCACAAAGTACAGCCCACTCGTAACCCCCTCCGGTGCCCACATAATGCGATGTTTCCCCGCACTCACCGTCCCTTGCACCAGCTCGGCAATCGTCCGCCCCTGCACATCAACAACACTAATCCGAACTTGACGTGCTTCCGGCACCGCAAACGTAACTTGCATACTCGCATTAAAGGGATTTGGATACGGTGTATCCAGCGAGAATTTTGTTGGTAGCGTCGAGGATTCCTGTTCCAAAAGCGTCGCTTCCACTACTCGGCTATGCGT
>JAOTSC010000220.1 GCA_030247525.1 bacterium
GCGTATGGCAGGTTTCTTCAACCATAAACTTTACTGGGATTGCTTCGGCGCTTCGCGCTCTCGCAATGACAAACTACAGGACTTTCGCTTCTTCTTTGAGCAAACGAATCAGTTCCGGGATGTCATCGGCAGATTTGCCAATGAAGCGCGCTCCCTGACGGGGTACCGGATAGATATACTGCTCAACGATCACATTGGCGGCAGGTACAGTCACATTTACTTGCTCGATGGTCTTTTTCTTCGCCGCCATAATTCCTTTTAAGGATGGGTAGCGCGGTTCATTCAACCCTTTTTGACAAGTGATAACGGCAGGTAATGTCGTTTCGACGATTTCGATACCGCCATCGATTTCCCGTTCGCAGGTCGCTTTCCCGTCGGATAACGTCAGTTTTGTGACAACCGAAACGTTGGGTAGATCAAGACCGGCGGCAACCATCGTACCGATTGCCATATAGTCGTCGTCAATCGCCGCTTTTCCCGCGAGGATCAGGTCGAATCCTTTGCCGGATATCGCTTGCGTTAAACCAACTGCAACAACGCGCGGATCGGGCGAATTATCGCCAACGGCATGAATCGCATCATCGGCACCCATTGCCAACGCTTTGCGCAACGCATCTGTTACTTCCGCCTGTCCAAAGCTAACGACGGTAACAGTGCTGCCGGCTTGCGCTTCCTTAATCTTTAACGCTTCTTCGATCGCATATTCGTCGTAGGGATTGAGATCCAATTTGACATCTTTCCGAACCCAGTCTTTCCCATCGGAAGTCAATGCGATTTTCGCTTCCGAATCGGGTACACACTTCACCAGTACGGCAATCTTCATGTAATTCCTCTTACCTTCGCAAAAAGTATTGAACGGATTTCAGGGGAATCCCCCGTTTTGAATTCTGTAAGATTGGTGTTTTGAACTGCAATTGTCAAGCGATTCAGGCTAATACTTCCGCAAGTCGGTTGAGTAATCGCTCGAATGTCTCCGGTTCGGATGTAAATGCGATTCTCACCCGGTCATTGTAACCAAAAAACCGACCAGGCGTTACCAGTATCCCGTGGCTCCTTGCCTTTACCACCAGTGTTTCGCTATCCCATTGAGGATGCTTCACAAATACGGTCAAAGAAGTTTCCGGGAGTACGACGTCCCAATGGTACTTAGTTGCTACGCGTTGCATAGTCGCGCGGTTGGCAGTTAAGCGATTGTGGCGCTGCAATCCGCATTGCTCTAATATCACCGGATCATTCATTACCCGGGCGGATAGTTCCTCGGTAATCAACGGACTACGTCCCGCCAACCGGTCGTGCACCAAACTCGCGGCGTGGGCAATCGCTGGTGGCGCAATCAACCAACCGGCACGCAAGGTACTCAGTCCAAACACTTTGGTAAGACTCGTGGTAATTAAAATGTTTTTGGCAAGTCCAAACGATGTTGTCTTCCAGTATCCCGGCACCGCTTCGCGGTAAACCTCGTCAACCAAGAGATACCCGCCGCCCGAGGCGACAATCCCAGCGATTTCACGAATTTCTTCGTCGTTATAGAATACACCAGTAGGGTTGTGCGGGTTCGCCAAAATCATTAATCTCACATCGGATTTCACTGCCTCACGGAGTTCATCCAAATCGAGCCGCCAATTGTTATCCCGTCGCCGTTCGATGAAGGAAACTTCGCAGCCAAGCCCTTGTGGAAGTGCGATAAGTGGTTCATAGGTGGGATACTCCACCAATACATTGTCACCTGGACCTGCTACTGCAGCGATTGCGAGATAGTTCGCTTGCGACGTGCCGAAGTTTGCAACAATGCAATCGTCGGGAACGTTATACCGCTGTGAAATCGCATCGATCCAAGGTTTCCATCCAGTCTGGTTCGCTCCGAAAATCGGAAGATTTTTCATAACCTCCGTGAATAGCAGTGGGTCGGGATCGGGCATCCCCGATAACGCCAATCCCCATTCGACAACTTCACCGGGTTCGATGGCGCGACGTTTAATCCAATCGAGATACTCGACTTTTCCGAAAGCCCGCGGGACAATATTTGTTGTATCTAACATAGTACTCATTCTAATTGTTTGGTTGTTCTCACTTTGGGATTACGCAGTTGACGTGGTTTTCCAGCCGGATTGATACTTCGGACCGACCAAAACTCGCAACGATAGAGGAATGTTTTCGATGATGTTCACCCGTTCGGAATATAGCGCTTCGCCGTCGATATGCATTTCCCGACGCTCCGAAATACGTTCCAAGCGAATTCGATTGATTTGTCTCATGATAACTTTTGGTTCGCGGTCAAGGGTGCCATGGAAAATCCGGTAAGCAAATCGGAACACTTCGAAAGCATTGAGTTCCAAACCCTCGACCAAATGGAACAATCCATCGTCGGGAACTGCGCCCGGTGCGACGATTGCTCCACCACCGTATTGTGCGCTGTTTAAGATACTGATGGCAATGGCATCGCGATCCCAAGTCTCGCCGGTTTCCAGATTTGTCAGCCGGAATTGCTCAACGGGCTCAGTGAATGAGCGGCGAAAAGCGGAAAGTATGTAGGGAAAAGTACCTCGCAACGGGGAACGCTCGATGTCATGGGCAATAATCGCATCCAATCCGAAACCACAGGAAATCAAGAATACTTTTTCATTCACTTTTCCGGTGTCGATTTTTCGGAATACGGGATTCTTGTATAACTCTAAAGCGAGATCCAATTTCAGTGGGATTCCTAATGTACGTGCCATTCCGTTACCGCTGCCGAGTGGCAACAGTCCCAACGGAATCTCTGTGCCGATTATCGCTTGGGCGACCCGGTTGATTGTACCATCGCCACCAGCGGCTACCAATAGCTCCGCGCCATCCTGCAATGCTTGTTTGCCGCAGGCGGTACCGTCAACTTGTGGGGTGATTTCGTAACTTTTCAGCTCATTACCTAAAGCGGAGAAATGCTGTTGGATACGCAATCGAATGATTGGCAGTAGTTTCGGTAGACCCGCCCGGGGATTGATGATTACAGCGATTTTCACAGAGTGGTTTAGTAACTCGTTTGAAATCCCAACAAAAAGCTCGATGCGAATATCAAGAAAGCGGCTCCTCCCCACTGGAAGAGCCGCTTGTAATGTACAATGAAAAAGTTCCTAACGCTTGGCTTCTGCGAACGTATCGAACAAGAAATCCATCGGATCGATGGGGCGCGTGTGCAACCGGACTTCGTAATGGACGTGTGGACCGGAGGCGCGGCCGGTACGACCGACATACCCGATAATGTCGCCCCGTTTGACTTTATCGCCAACCCGGGCGGCAAAATTGTTCATGTGGGCATATACCGTTTGATACCCGTATATGTGATCGATCACGAGGACATTCCCGTAAGCTGTCAAGTATCGTGCAACTTTTACGACTCCCGGTGCTGTTGCATAGATTGGTGTACCAATCGGTGCATTGATGTCGAGTCCTTCGTGCTCTTTCCGTTTGCCGGTAAACGGATCATTGCGATAGCCATAACCGCTGCCGATGTAGCCACCGGAAATTGGGCGGATCGAAGGTGTATGCGTGACGATTTCCGCTTGATGTTGGATACCGACTTGTATTTCAGTGAAGCTCTCTTTTTGGAGAGCAATTTCACGCTCAAGCTCGGCGATATCTTCCGCTAAGGCGTCGGCATTGGGATCATTACCATTCTTCTCAGAGGAGACAACACCACCTACACCAGCACTGCGGGCTTCCTCATTCACGATGGGTAAGCCAAGCCCTTGCCGGAGCAGATTGTCGGTATGCGCAAGATCGGTCAACTTTTGCTTGAGGTTGGATAACCGCTGGGAAAGGGTGACGACTTGCGATTGTAACTGATGTTGTTCCTGCATCACCGAAGCGATGCGGCGCTCGGCTACCCACGTACCGAGTAGATAGGCAGACAATGCGATAACGAGCGCAAAGAAGATGGAACCACCGATGGCGCCCAATGCGAGGTGCTTCATCCGGAACGTGAACTGCTTCATATGAGCAGACCCTTCCGGCATCACCATGATGCGGAATCGTTTCGGGATCGTTGTCAGGATTTGGATCCCTTGGGAGAGTAGCTCCTTCAGTTCTCCTCCTTTCGTTTTGAGACAACTAATCTTGTATCCCACGAGTATACGCAGGAAGTCACAAGTGAAAGAGTTTAGTCAGAATAAGGGTAAGAGTCAAGTTCGGTTGCTATACAACATTTATTGTGTCGTTATTTTAAGAGAATGATTTTTTGTATTTGTACTTGATCACCCGCAGAAAAGCGAATAATATAGGTGACTATTGTGGCCTTTCAGTCAGAATTCCGCACCAATCGAAAACCAAGCACTGATTGATATTCATAATGTGCAAGTACATTCCGACCGGCAGATAAGCAGTTCCAAGGATAATCGTTGAAACAACCACCACGTGCTACTTTTGCACCGTATGGCGGTGAGTCTATCCAAGCGTTGCCATCGGTGGGAGCTCCGACATAGGTTTCGTGCCAATCGTCTTCGCACCATTCACTAACGTTACCGGACATATCGTACAAACCCCACGGATTGGGTCGTTTCAATCCAACCGGATGAGATACACCGCTATAACGTCCAC
>JAOTSC010000221.1 GCA_030247525.1 bacterium
GAGAATTGCGAACGACGCTCCCGAGTGTGTATCAAGTGTCAGTGAATGGGAGTAGGAATGAAATCGACGCGGCATTCCAACTCACCGACAAAAATACCTTTGGTATCACGCTCCCTAACGGTTACAACTCCGACCATTCCTTGCGCATCGATCCCCTCATCTATAGTACATTTTTAGGGGGAAGCGGTGATGATTTTGGGTACGATGTCATAAATGATGATGCTCATGGGATTTATGTTTGTGGTACGACTTATAGCACAGACTTTCCACTAACACAAGGTGCGATTGATACGGTTAATCTTGGTGGAGACTGCTTTATCACCCGATTAAATACGACTGGAACGCAATTGATATTTAGTACTCTCTTAGGGGGAGCTAGCTGGGACTATGCTACCTGTTTAAGTTTGGATAGTATTGGAAATGTTTCAGTTGCAGGAACGACGTTGAGTTCGGATTATCCAACCACTTCGACAGCATTATCCCGCACTTTTGGGGGGTGGTCTGATGGGTTTATCACTCGAATTAATACAACGGGATCAATGTTACTATTCAGTACCTTTCTTGGCGGTAGCAATAGAGACGATATAAATGATATTACGAGTATTCCAGACGGAAGTATTTTTGTAACTGGAAAAACAAGCAGTTCGAACTTTCCGACAACGACAAATGCTTGGTGTCGTTTTTTCATCGGCGGTAGCGGTTTCCCTACCTGGGGAGGTGATTGTTTTATCACACATATTAACAATATCGGAACACAACTTTTATACAGTACATACTTTGGTGGAACATTAGATGAAGTATCTAATTCAATTCAGGTGGGCGATAACCTAGAAATAACAATTACTGGATGGACAAATAGTGAAAATTTCCCAATCACTCCTGGGGTGTATGATACTACTTTATTCTCTGATACTACTGGTCTTGGTCAATGTTTTGTATCGAGATTAAATAGTACTGGATCGACAATTCTTTTCAGTACTTATTTAGGAAATGATAGTGCTTCGGTAGGTGACAAAATATTACTGGATGCGAATAATGGCGTGTTTGTTGCTGGTGAATGTAAAGGCGATTTTCCTGTAACAACAGCTGCTTATGATACAACATTCAACGGTTCAGGTGAATACGGTGGTGATGTGTTCATTGCCCATTTAAGCAACAACGCTTCACAGCTTTTAGCAAGTACATACTTAGGAGGTTCGAATGCCGATCAGTTACAGGGATTAGCCAAATTTTCAAATGGTAACCTTGCAGTCTTCGGAACAACTTACAGTAGCAACTTCCCAATAACCACCGATGCAATATCAACTTCGTTGCATGGAAGAACAGACTGCTATTTGTCACTCTTAGATACAGATCTTTCTCAATTAGTCTATAGCACATATTTAGGAGGTTCTGGAGAAGAATTTGCACTCACAATGAATAAGTATCAGGATAAATTGTTCTTAACAGGTGGTACAAGTTCAACCGATTTTCCATATACTACGAGCGGGTACGATACTACTTATAACGGAGGTTCTGCGGACTGTTTTATAAGTATGTTCAGATTTGATTCAACGAGTGTAACTCAAACTGGAGAAACAAGTCCTGCTTATTATCACCTCACCCAAAACTATCCCAACCCTTTCAACTCATCAACCACCATTTCCTACTCACTTCCGAAACCGGGGCATGTAGATCTTAGACTATTCGATATCACCGGTCGGGAAGTTGCAACTCTCGTCAATCAAAAGCAAGAAACGGGAAGTTATCGAGTGACGTTCGATGGGAAGAATCTTTCCTCGGGAACCTATTTCGTGCGAATGCAAGCGGGTGAATTTATCAAGACACAGAAGATGGTGCTGCTAAGGTGAAAGGTGAAGGGTGTAGGGTGGTAGGGGATGGGTAGGGGTGGACCATCGTGTCCGCCCGAATTTGGGTAGGGACAGGCGTCCCCGCCTGTAATGGGTAGCGACAAATCTCCCGACCTGTAGAACAAGAGCGAACACCGGTTCCCCCTTACACTTGGTTGGACGCAAACCCTTACGACCGATTTTTAGTTGCGGCTCACAGCAGGCTATCCTACCTGATATTTCTCTGTGAGAACCAAGAAAACTATTGAACTTTCGATGCTTATGAAATATGTTGTCTTGTCCAAGGGTTGATTCAGGATATTGATAGAATGTAGTCGCTGGTTGTTCATCCAACTTCCTCCGATGAGGTCATCTGCTATGTCAGTTATAAAAAGTAAAATCCTACGTCGGACGTTTATAATCGCCACAATAACGATTCTCGCATTTTGGTTTTTCTACGTTTTCACGTACCCGGTGAAATCAAGAAAGTACGAGATCGTATTCGACATCAGTATGGTTAACAGCCTTGATCACCTAAAGAAACGAGCGGTCGTTACACTTATCGATAAAACGGTCGAGGATGTATACAGGTACTTTGGCACCGAGTATCGCGATACATTACACGTGTACTTTTCTGATGTTGATATTGCATGGTCAAGAAATGCTGTTCATATAAGAAAGAGAATTGATAAGAATCTTTACGGCGTCGTGTATTGCGTTGCTCATGCCGTGTTAAAGGTAAAGCCAAGCGCATTTGAAATGGAAGGACCTGCTCACTTCATTGCGTATAAGTCTGCGCCTGAAGGAGAAGAGATACGCATGTCGAAAATTAGGTATTGTAGCTTTTTAAGTAACCAAGTTCGATCACACGATTTGTTGTTTGAAGGGGGCGATGACGTTTACTACTTCCGGGATAATTGGGAGACTGGTTATCAAGCAGGTTTATTTTACTACTTTCTGAATGAAAAGTATGGCACCCCAAAACTACGTGAGTTTTATGCAAAAGGGATACGTAATTTTCAATCGGTATACGGTATGAGCACCGAAACCGCCTATGCTGAATGGCGGCTCTGGTTAATTGAAGAAGTTCAAAAAGCAAGTAATAAATCGCAATCTGCAACGCGATGACGCTATCACCACTCTGGAAACCGAAAACGGCTTGATATATGCTGAACAGATATCATTTATTTTTACTCTTACAATTAACGATTAGGTGTTCCAACTTCACCCTAAATTGGTTTTTCTGAGAGATTGTAGTACATTCCCAATTGCGTTTTTTACCGGCAAGGAACTATACCCAATGACAACCCATACTGCGAAAAGCACCAAGAAGATGATGAAGGAAGACGAATTGATGGTCTTCCTCACAAAGGCTGAAACCTGGTTTGAGAAAAACTGGCGGATCGTCGCTTACATCGCGGGCGCTGCTGTGGTCGTAACGATAATCATCGTGTTCATGAAGATGTCACGCGCCAGTGCAAACCGCGATGCCGGCTTTGAGTTGGCGGAAGCGCGCTCCTTCTTGAATCGCGCCGAGTACGGCACCGCCACTGAGAAGTTGACGGCTCTCATCAAGCGTCGTAAGGGCACCGAAGTTGCCGACGAAGCGCAACTAACACTGGCTCGCGTGAAGTTGGTAGAAGGAAAATCCGATGAGGCGGAGAAGCAGTTCCGCGACTTCTTGAAAGAGAATGGGAAAGGCTTGAAAGGGATTGCCGCCGCCAATGGGATTGCTATCGCGCTCGAGAATCAAGGCAAGCAAAAAGAAGCCTATGAAATGTTCCGAAAAGTCTACACCATGGATCCGAAAGGAGCCAGCGCTCCGCAGGCATTGTTGGACGCCGCACGAATTTCACTGCTCATGAATGATCACGAGAAAGCGAAGGAATCGGCATTGGCGTTAATACGGGAATTCCCCCAATCAACGCTGCGCACTCAAGCCGATGAAATTCTACAACGAACCGGTCGCTAATCGTTTTTCGCGAATTCCTTACTTCACAAAGAGATAGCGAATCGGTCTAAATTAAATTGCATCGCAATATATCTTGGGCGTTACCCCAGCAGATTGCCTGCAACAGAACGAGGAATTTGGATTTTCAGTACGTTCGTTATACCTTATCACAGAGCGAGGTGGGTCAGACGACCCACCTCAACTTTTTTAATACCGGGTTAATAAACGGAATGTACCATGGCGATTGATTGGGAGCGTCTAACCGAAGAGATGAAAGCGGAAGTTGCTCGGTTAGAATTTGAGTGGATCGATTTTCATCACACAGCATCGACTAAGCACCCCAACCTGAAGTTGTTTATCGATCGCAGAAATGCGCCGTTAACCATCGACGATGCGACCTTCTTGACACGGATTCTGGTCAATTGGCTCCAAACAAAGCTTCCCGAGACCGTGGACTTTCGGTTGGATATTTCATCGCCGGGGCTGGATCGACCGTTTCATCAACCGTGGCAGTTTACCAAGCATATTGGTGCTACCGTACAAATCACTACCCGGAACGAGCAACGTATAACAATTGGAATCCTTACGGCGTCGGAAGAAGTTGGGGCAACTATCGAACCTGTCGATGGGGAACCGGTGACGATTCCGTGGGAAAACATTGGGGAGGGAAAAGTGGTGCTTGCCGAAG
>JAOTSC010000222.1 GCA_030247525.1 bacterium
ATAAGAGACAGCCCCAAATGAGATTGCTTCGTCGCTGCGCTACCTCGCAATGACAATCCAGTTTCCTGAGTCCCGAAATCCGAATCCCGATCACACGGTTGCGTAAGCAACAGAGTAATTCCATCCCGTTCGAGGAACCACGTCATCCCATTCTTCGCTTGACACTTGTACAACACCCGCGAATCCCATTGTCCTTTGTTTTCAGTGAAGAAAAACGGTTTCGGAATACTCTGTGTCATCCCGGCAGTGGCAGCGTGGCTGTGACGAACTACGCAACCAACCAAACCGAGTGAAAGTAGTGTGAGCGTTAGTATGCGTCGGAACATCTTTATGCCCCCCGGGTAATGCGAGAAGAATTGCAACAAGAAATCGGCAAAGCACCATCTTGACCTAAAATAACAATGTGAGTTAAACATCGATTGGGATCAATAGTATCGTGTTTGCAATGTCGGATGGGCATTGTAGAATGTGGTAGCATCATATCGCCTGATCGAATCACCAGTACCTCAGTTATCAGCAAAGTGTGATCAACAAGTTACGAGGACAGAACAGCAACGAAACAGTGGCAACGAAACAATTAAATGTCATATAAATCGTTGCACTCATGATAGAATGTCATTAGTGATAATATTTGTAAACCTGCAATTATTTTTATTGACGAATGTAATCGAAATGATGTAGTGTATTGCATCGCCTTGCAATGATAATACATTAGAATATCCAAAAGATACATTATGCAACTGCTTGAAAGTAGTTTGCTTTGTTTACATATAATAAGATGTACAATGTGTTGATATAAAAACAAAACCCGTCGTTACTACTTAAAAATTGCTCTCGGGAAGCGGTGTTTACTTCATGACTGCACCACGTGTTGTGGTTCCAAAGTGAATTCTACGGAGAACTGTGCAGCGTCAATTAGCAAAAAAATGTACAAGTGGCAAAAATCGTTCGGTTTGAACATTTCTTCTTACTACCTTACTCCGATGGTTCTTTCGGAAGTGCTTAGCGCGGATGAGATTGCATCGCCACGCTGGATAACCTTCCGAATGATCGGAATCAACCGTTCACTCAATCGGGGTTCACGATGAAATCTATTAAAATGCTTATCGCTGCACTGATCGCAGTTACCGCTATCGCCGCCAATAGTATGGCGATTAGTCTAACAGAATACACCTTTCCCACCAGTATTTCGCAGGATGCGTTTTTAAGTGGGGCATATAATCTAAACGGGACGTCGCAAGACTCGACGCAAGTCGGTTATAACTTCAGCGGGGCTGCGAACTATAACCTGTTTTACCGTTCGCTCCCCTTCAGTTATCAGTTAAGCTTCTCGGGCGACTTTTATCTACGCCGGGCAACACCGGAGAACGCTGCCCAGGAAGATGGTTATAACCTGAATTTGTCTAGCCGGGCTAATCGTTACTTCAAAGATACCGGAAAGCTGTTCGGTTTCGGCAGCAATCGCATCCAGTATCAGAAATTGAGTGGGGTTGTCGGCTCACCATTTTCGGAAGGAAAGAAGCCCTACATCGATGTTACTGTTGGTATCGGGTATGGCAGATCGATCAACGCCACTGTACTAAAACAAGCGATTCGGATGTCGGAAGATTTTAAACGGTTTGGCGTGACTACCGGCGACCTACCTGACGAAGCATTATTGAAATTAGCCCGCATCATCGACCGGAAGAGCGAGTTTCAAGCAACCTACGGCACGGTTGAATATCGAAAATACTGGTACAATGCAATGGAGGACGTGCTCCGCGAAGCCAATGTGTTGAAGGAAGGCGGCTTAGGCGCAATGGGTGTTGTCCGCATTCAGGAAGTGCTCGACGAACCGACTGGTCAGCGGATTTACGGTTGGGAAGTGCGGGCTGGTGCTGGTGTTGTGTTGTCGGACTATCAAGGGAAGAGCGGCGATCCTTTGGCAACGCTGGAATACGATTGGTCGCGCCCGATTTCCATCAAGACACAAGTCAACAACAACTTTATTGTCAGTACGGTGTTTACTGACGACTCTACCCAAATCTATAAATTCACTGAGAAGTTTCAAGTGTACTACGAACTATCGAACCGGATTCACTGGGATAATACACTTAATTTCGAGTATCGTCACCCATCCGAGGATAATGTTAAGAAGTACACTTCGATCAACTTGAGTAGCGCTTTCCAGTTCTACATTGAAAACCAACTGACGTTCAATCCGTCGTTTATCCTCCGTCGTCTTGATGATGGAGTGAATGATGCAGTGACCGATTGGGCGTTCACTGGTGGCATTACCTATCGCTTGCGTTAACATTCAGTTGAATAAATACAAAACAGACCGGGCATGGTTGTCCGGTCTGTTCTATATCGATGCGTCTGATAGTGGATACGCCACTCGCCCTTTGGTAATGTCTACTTAGCGCTGAGGACCCCTTCGCTTTCAATCTGCCGAAATGTATCGTGCAACATTGCGACATAAATCTCTTCCCGTTTCCGGTTTTCGGGGTGAAATGGATAGACAAAAATGAGGAAGGTTTCGACCCACTTCGATAGTGTCGCATTACGTTTGTACTTACCAACCAACTTGCCATCCTTCGTGATGATTTCGGTTTCCATTCGGTAATACTGCTTAAATGGAATCGGCAGTAAGGTCGCGGAGATACTGGAGAAGAGCGTTCCCAGAAAGAAACCGGAGAAATACTTTTCCGAAACAATGCGAACCTTTACAGTATAATCGAATTGCCCCTTGAGACTGTCTTTTTTCGCACGTCGTTCCGGTTGGTTGACGTCGGAAGCTTCCTCAGTGAATGTCGCATACTTGCCGGTGTTGCTGAATTCGCGCAAGGCGTCGGCGAATATTTCGTCGAAGCTATGGGTCGAGGAATTTTTACTCACCAGTTTCGGCACCGCATCGTAACCGATGGTTTGCTCGACATGAGTGAAAACAAAGAAAACGCTTACCGGAGCGGTATTCGGATTCCGTTTAACTTCGCCGGTGTAAGCGCCGGATAAATCCGAGCGGAACGTCGCACAGCTGGTGAGCAGCCATAGCAGCGATACGAAACTTACAAGGATTACTTTACGCATTTTGTCCCCTTTTGATTGTTACACACATGAAATGAAGCAAAGCGTTGTTACTTAACCAATAGTATCGAACCATCTTCTGCAAGTTTCACGTGTTTTCCCTTTTTGATTTCTTGTCCGCGGTAGGTTACCGTTTTCGCAACCTTGGCATACTTAAGCTTGCCGCTTTCGTAAAAGTAGGTGCGGCCGCCACCGCCAAACACTTCATTCCAGAAGGAACCGGCGGCACAAGGGATTCCATCGATTACTTTGTCATCGGTTAACCCACCGCTATGCAGCTTGCCACTGGGATAAAAGAGAGTCTGCCATTCGTGTCCGCCACCGTGCATTTTATGTCCTTGGATCTCCCAATCCTTCCCCAGAAAGCACCAATTCCACTCACCGTTTTCTGTGAAATGGAGTCCGGTATTTGCTGGCAACCACTGGCCAAGAAACGTTTGGTCAGATGTTAACCGCATGAACGCAATCGTATCGTTGCGATGATACTCTACTCTCCCTTGAATCGTCACACCTTTGAGTAACGTTGGTTGTTCATAAGTCTTATACTTGGTTTGAAGTGGTTTTGCAAATGAGATACCAGCAGTCAGTGCGATACTCAACCCAAGAATTATTGCGAAAAAGAATTTCATTGCAACTACTCCCGAACTTTTGCTTTCCATTCATTGCTGAGTTTTTCCGCTGCTTTCAATTGCTCCGCCGAAAGCTCTTTCGCTAGTTTTTCCAAGTGTTCGGTCATTCCCTTTTTCTGGGTCGGATGCTCAGCAAAACCGGCAGAAGCAGACATTAAAGCATACGCTTGCACCAAATCTTTCTTTACCCCTTTTCCATCCTGAAAGCACTGACCATATCCCCACATCATTTCCCAACTTCCGAGCTCACAACCTTTCTGAAACCACTTTATCGCTTCCGCTTCAAATTTGGGAACGCCCATCCCCATCGCATACATCATGGCGAGGTGTTGAATCGCTTCGAGGTGGTTGAGTTCAGCAGCCTGCTTGTACCACTTCACTGCCTCTTCCGGGTTGGCCTGCAAGCTGCTATCGATCCGGGCACCTGCTTGATAGATTAAACCAAGACTTGTCATGCAATCGGCATTTTTCAAGAGAGCACCCTTCTCGAAGTATTTGATTGCGGTTGGGAAATCCTTCTTAACACCCATCTCATTCATATAAGCAACGCCGAGATCATAAAACGCTTCTCCTTTGCCATTCTCGCCGGCTTTGATAATCCACTTCAATCCTTCTTCCGTATTCTCCTCGACGCCATTTCCCTGGAACAACCGCTCGCCATATTCTAACATGGCGGTTGCATCACCTTTCTCTGCTAAAGCTTTGACTTCGTCGATTGGAGTTTTTTCAAAGATGTTACCTGCGTAAACAGCCATGTAA
>JAOTSC010000223.1 GCA_030247525.1 bacterium
CTTGTTCGCCTAACTGAGGATTCTTTGCAACATCGTCCGCAGTCTGAGCGACTTGCTCCTCTAATGCTTTACTGTCGTTAGCCAGTTTGCTTTGTTCGCGCGATAACGAATCGGACGCTGCCGACTGGTTTTGCAGTGAATCGATTGCCATTTCGTTGCGACGCGACTGCTCGGCAACCTTTTTCGACCACTGTTCCAGTAAATCCATCCGCCTTTCGAGACGAATTTGCTCCAGTAATGCCACGGTGCGATCCAGCTTTTCTTTCCACTCCTTTTGATCGAGTTGAACCCGATCCATCGCCGCTTTGATTTGTTGCTGATCCATCTTCTTTAATGCTTCTTGCAGTTTCTGCAGAGCATCCTTTAACTCAGGAGATGCCAACTCCTGCATCAACTCCTGTAAACGGGATAGTTTCTCCATCGTTTCGCGGGCAGCAGCTCCACTCTCTTCCATTTTCTTGGATAACTCGCGCAGCTCTTTTGCAGCCGCTTCAGCGCGTTTCACTAATTCATTCTGCTTCTCCGCCGCCGCCCGGGCCTGTTCTTTATCCTCATGAGAAAGCTGTCCTTTACGTTTCATCCGCTCGGCAAGCTGCTCTAAAGACTGTGCGACTCGTTCGCCCGACTTCGACAACGCTTCCAACTCACTGCCTATCGCTTCGTTGGCCGTTTCTGTTTCGGTAAGCCACTGCTCCAACGAAGGGACTTTCATATGTCGAATCTCTGAAACCCCTCGTCCCGGTCCTGTAACGATGTTCTCATCGAAGGCGGAAACATAGAATTCTACGCCATCGTCTGGCAATAAATCATATTGCGATAAATCCCACTGTACCGCGGCGCCTGCACTGGCGGGCGGAATCGCTTGCGGTTGAATTGCGAGCGAGTCCCATGTTGATGTTTGTTGATTCTTGAGTAACCGGAAACAGAGATACATCCGACCGATTCCGAAATCGTCGTCGGCGCGGGCGATGACCGGTAATCGAAATGTTCCGGGAAGTGCATCGTCTTTCTCAGGAGCTAATAGCAGCACTCGCGGCGATTCATCAGGTAGAAGTTCGACTTGGAACGATGCTGGAGCGCTTCCGGCTCTCCCCCTGTCATCAGTTAAAACGAACTGTACTTGTCCGCCTGTTTTAATGGGAATAGTAGTGGAAACCGCTTTTCCGCTGCTCTTTACACCAAAAGTGTCAACACCATTACTATGTCGGAATAGTAGAAACAGCGTACCGATGTCGGCAGTAGCACGTCCATTCCATACCAATTTGCTGCCCGCCAAAACAGCGAGATCGCCCAGCGATGCTTCCCGTGGTGGTAAGCCGGAGTAACCCGGGGGGATAACCGTAAGAGTACTATTCTCGATTCTAACTCGTTGAAATGGTGTGAGTTTCAGCTTCTTTCCAATGATCGAGCCCACTCTTGGAGTGACAGCTATCTCGCCGGAGGCATCTTCGAGTTTGAATTGAGCAGCTTGATTTTCAAACCGGAACGGAAGTTGTTTCCTTTTCTGTTGAGAAACAAACTCCACCTCAAACTCACCAGTTTCCGGGAGTGTTGTTGCAGTAACCGGCTCGATTTTCAGCGATAGTGTGATCGGTTCCCCCCGAGCATACGAGTCGACTGCATCATTTGTCCAGAGCAGTTGATAGGGTGCAGCAGGTAGGAAGCTTCGATTTGGTAGCAAAAGTCGGGCGATGGCATCGCGGCTTGATGAGAACAGCAACGGAACAGCGAACACCAAGACAACGATTGCCGTTGTTCGTAACAGCGACTTTTTTACAATAGGAAAAGGAAAAAGCACTTGTGGTTCAACTGTCGATAGCTCATTGGTAGTTATCGATATCGCATACTGAGCGAGTGGGGAGGGGTCGCTCTGTAACTCAATGGCATTGAGCAACCTGCCGTGTCCCAATGGGTGTCTCGCAAAAGTTTTCGCTAATTCAGAGTCGTTGGGGCTTTGGTTTTGGTACAACTGCCGGAGTTGCCAAAACAGCAAACTAACTGTTACGGTTAATCCAGTCAGAAGCAACCCGGAGATAAACCATCGAATGGGAACCGGAAAATGAAAAAGGAGTTCAAGTAGTATCGCGATGGTAGTAAGGGACGCGAACACAGGCACACCGCGGATAACGGTGCGCAAAAGACGGTAACGCCACCATGCTGTACGGTATCGTCTAAGCCAATTTTTGAGGGTAGTTTCGTCCATATTATTTACTTTTTCCCATCGTATAATAATACGTAACGGCGTAAGATTCTAATACAATCTTCGTCGCAGATGCTTGTCCCTCTTGACAAGCCGTAATCTTAATCATACTTTAACATCGCATTGTGAGGCATCTTGCACAGGTTCTCGCCTTCAGCTCACAACGAGTGTTTGTTTTATTTTACTCAAGGAGGAAGAATGACCCGCACAATTGCAATCGTTGCACTTACCATTCTATTCGCTGCCACCGCATTTGCTGCTGACGGCAAACTCAGTTACGGTGTCAAACTCGGCTTGAACATGGCTAACCAAAAAATCGACCCGACTCCATCAGGCGTAACTGTTAAAGGTCGTACCGGTTTTGGCGTAGGCGCTATCATCAATTATTCGATGAATGAGAAGATGGCGATTCGCACAGATATCCTCTATCTCCAAAAAGGTTCCAAGATGGAAGCGACTGGATATAGTGGTGAAAGTAATTTCACGTATCTTGCGATTGAACCGTTCTGGACCTATAAGTTTTCCGAATGGTCTTGCAAACTCAATTCTAAGATGGCAAGTGCATTCTTTCAAGTCGGACCAGAAATCGGTCTCTGCTTAAGTGCAAAAGACAAGGATGATAAGGATATTACCGGCAAGAAGAGCACAGAAATTGGTTTGAATGTAGGCGTCGGGATCAATATGCCAATGGGCAAAGGATACCTCTCCCCGGAACTTCGCTATAACATGGGTCTTACCAGTGCAGCGGAAAATGGCGGAACCAAGGCAACGAACAACGGTATCGGTATCATGTTCGGTTACATGTTCTAATTCGTTCCGTGAAGTGTCATTGCGAGAAGTTCGCCATTTGGCGGACCACGAAGCAATCTCAATTTCTTAGCGAATAGAATTTGTCTCATTGAGAATCCCCTACTTTCGAGTAGGGGATTTTTGTGTTAACTCGGCTAAGGCGTATGGCTTACGCCCCATACTCGAGCTCGGGCATCGTGTTCACCCTAACTATGCTTACTATGCCATCAATACACTTGCCCGCGGAAACAGAATATTGTTTTCCAAGTGGACATGTATATGAATGTCGCGTTCGAGCGCTTCCAATCCATCCAACATCGCTCGGTATGAGTTACATGCGTCCGGCGGCGGCATGTAGTTCTCAGTGATTTTTCGCATCGTGCGTAAATCTTCTCCCACGATATCGTGCTCCCGGAAAATCGTTGGCAACGTCTCTTTTGCAGTCTGAGTAGCAGTTGCTTCTCCGTTGGCTAATAACTGGGAGAGAATCACCGGAAAGATGATTTTCTCCTCGCTTGCCAGATGACCTTCCATCGAAATCTTGAACACCTCAAATTGCTTGTGAAGTTGTTGGAGCTCCGGATGCGATTCACTGTGTCGATTGGCAACCTTAGCTACCAATGCTGACAACCGCGGAAGATTTTCCTGCAAGTAACTATGATGAGTAAAGAGGATGTGGTCGATGAGTTGGTCGAGCGGCTGGGTGCGCCAATCGATGGGTTCTTCTGCGGAAACCGTTGCAGAAAGCATTGGTAATACCGTTTCGACGGCATGACCGCTCTGTAAACATGCTGCTTCTAACGTAACATTGCCGCCGCAGCAGTAATCGATGCCGAGCTTCTCAAATACGAGCGAACGCGACGGCTGTTCCGCGACTAATTCGCCGACGGTTCTTAATTGTATGGTTACCATGGGTACCTCCTATTATGATATACGACATAATGTACCGAAATAGTCTATAATAGACTTTGACCTAAATCAACTTAATCACACAGAGGTAGTTGGTAATCGTAGGACAGACACTCCTGTCTGTCCAGCAACCCTAACAAAAACGGGCTGTACGTTCGTACAGCCCGTAATCGCATTCGATATCGTAGTTGTTATTGTGCGTCGGAAGCGGCAAAAGCGGCGATGTTCACGATATCGCTCACTTCGCAACTTCGTTGCAAAACGTGTACGCTCTTGTCCATTCCCATCCAAATCGGGCCGATCGCTTCCGCTTGCCCTAACTTCATGAGCAATTTGTAAGCGATGTTTCCGCTCGTCATATCCGGGAAGATTAGTGTATTAACTTCTTTTCCCATCAATGCTGAGAATGGATACGTACGTTCCATCAGTTCTTGCGAAGTCGCGGTATCGGCTTGCATTTCCCCATCGATAATAATGTCGGGGCGTTTGCGTTTAACGATTTCCCCAGCGTCGCGAACTTTTGCGGCCGAGGGATGAATCGTAC
>JAOTSC010000224.1 GCA_030247525.1 bacterium
GAGAAACAATCATGCGAATCATACTCATCATTTTAATGTTCGCTTCCTATGCATTTGCCCAAGCACCTTACATGTCGAGTTTGGGTAGTATAACTACTGATCCGGTAACGAGCTTCACCTTTAAAGATGCAAATACGGTGTTTGCAGCTTTCAATGGTGGCGTTGCAAAATCGGTTGATGCCGGCGAGAGCTGGACTCAGATCTTTGCGGTTGCTCCAAGTGATCCCACAGTCCACTCAGTGTTTTTCACTGCTCCCGATTCAATCCTAATTGCGAGAAATAACGGAACTTTGCAGTTAATCAACGAAGCTGGGGTGGTTCTACGCTTTTATGTGGCTGGCTCTGCACGCCCGACAGTTGGGATAACCCGCAGTCCGGCAACGAATACGATCATTTTTGCCAGACGTTCATTGCCAATTCTGATGACTTGGATATATCGGTCAACAAACAATGCCCGCTCTTTTACATCGGCGGTTGTGCCAGGTTTATTTGAGAGTATCGCTTTTGCACCGGATGGAAAATTGTATGCTCGTGATAGTTACCTGATATATCGTTCATTGGATGAAGGTGTTACCTGGAGTATTGTTGCAACCGCACCCAGTGCACTCATTGGCGACATCGTCTTTGAAGCCGATGGTAGATTCCTGTGTGCTATCGATCAAGGCTTGTTCACATCCTATTCAGGTGATCCGGGTACATTTTCACTGGTACAACCATTTCCTTCCGGTGTTCATTTAACTGCACTTGTCGCCGGTCCCGGTAATACATTGTTTGGTGCTCTTAATACCGGTGGCTGGAAGTATTCGATGGATCGCGGTATCAGTTGGTCGACAATGCCCGGCGATGGCAATCCGATTGGTTCCGAGCTTGCTTTGAGCCCTTCTGGACATCTATTCGGGGGAACATCCACAGGTGTGGTGTATCGCTCAAATACATCAGCGCAAATATCGTTGTATGGAGTAATCTGGGCACGAATGGCTGACTCGTTACGTACCGTATCCAGCGATAAATTGTGGGCGATGCTTCCAGATAATTCCGGTGGTATCTACATTGGTACGTGGGGAGGCAAAGTATTCTACACCAATAACCAAGGCACAAGTTGGCTGAACATCACAGCAAATCTTCGAGTTGGCTTTGTATGGTCATTAACTATTGATAATGATTACCTTTACGCGGCAACCGAATTCGGTGTGTTTCGTTCACCAATTACTTCCATTACCTGGACGCAAACTGCGCTGCCGTTTGATACCCGCTCGATAGTAAAAGCAGATGGTGTCCTTTTTGCCGCCACATTTGGCCATGGTGTTTTCCGGTCGAGCGATCATGGACTAAACTGGTCGACAATGAACAATGGATTAACCACTTTGATAACGACCGCGCTCGCTGTTGATTCCAACGATAATCTTTATGTTGGATCGTTTGGCGGTGGTATTCAAAAATCGACGAATGGCGGACTAAGCTGGACTATATCAAACCTTCAATACCGTTATGTGTGGTCGCTTGCTGTCGATGAACGCAATATCCTGTATGCGGGTACGTATGGTTCCTACGTCTTCCGTTCACTCGATTTAGGCGCGACTTATGAACATGCTTACAACGGAATGTGGGATCGGTATGTCATACAACTGACAGCATTTGGCTCGCAGGTTGTTGCCGGTACGTGGTGGAACGGCGTATTTACTACTTTTAATGGCGGCGAAAACTGGAGTAGGGTGACACTACAATCAATGAGTGAAGTAGATGCAGTTCGAGGAAATCATGATCTCGATCCCGGTTTAGCGCGAGATCTTCCAATACAATCAACTGATGTGAGCAGCTCACCGGCGACGGTGATTCCGTCAGAGTATAAGCTCGAACAGAATTTCCCGAATCCATTTAATCCTTCGACCAGTATTCGCTTTGCATTACCGCAAGCAGCGCATGTGAAACTAACGGTCTATGACCTGAACGGAAGATTGGTTACGACCTTGGTCAACGACAATCTAACTGCAGGGAATCACTTCGTGGAGTTTCATGCTGCCAATTTGCCAAGCGGTGTTTACTTCTATCGCATCCAAGCCGGGGCGTTCCAAGCAACTGAAAAAATGCTGCTTACCAAGTAAAGAGTTTCTATGACAATAAAACGCCGGACTGTCGAGTCCGGCGTTTTTACAATTAGGCGATTAACAACGGTGGTGGAGGTGCTTCCGTGATTTCTACCTTCTTTCGTGACATATCGAGAAGGGCAAGCGGACCGATCCTGCCAAGAAACATCAGCACCATCAAAACGAATTGACTACCGTGGGTCAAGGATGGTGTCAAATCCATCGATAACCCGACCGTCGATAGTGCGCTGATACATTCAAAAACGTACTTCCCATGCATCCCCGATTCAAACCAAAAAACACCTGCCACACCCAGGGTTAACACAGTGAAGTAAGCGATTAGCATACCAACCGCCCGCTTCAACATCTCTCCAACCCACACTTTTTTCGAGCCAAAAATCTTCATGGTAACCACTGCGAGGGTTGTTACTTTCATACCGCCTGCCGTCGAAGATGCTCCTGCACCAATCACCATCAGAATTGCTGTCCAAGTGAGGGGAAACCATGTCCAACTACCAAGCATAGAATCACTGAACCCGGCAGTACGGGGAGTGATCGACCGGAAAATCGCGCGGGTCAATTTCTCGCCCGCTTCCATCGAGGCTGGCAGCATATAAAATGCGAAAACCGCGCCGACAACAATTAAACTTATCGTAGTAATAACCGTCACTCTCGAATGAATGTGACGCTCGTGCGACCCGCGGGTGGAAAGAATATCGAGCCAAACCGGAAATCCTAATCCACCGACTACGACTAACAATGAGATGATCAACAACACCCGTGGCGCAGCCTCCGAAATTGATAGCAGGGAATCAGAGTACAATCCCAACCCGGCATTACAGTATGCACTAACCGAGTGGAAAATTGCATAACCCAACCTTGGTAATGGCGCTAAACTCGAATCAGGCCAAAGGTTGAATAGCATGAAAGTACCAGCGCCTATCGCAACCACAGTTACACCGAGGACCGTTTTCATCAGGGGGGCGACCCGGTGTTGCACATCAGCCATCACATCCATCCCGACATTTCGTTCATGGAAAACCATCCGCTCGCCGGAGAGTACCCGCATCAATCCGGCCATTGTCACTGGTCCCCACCCTCCTAATAGCATCAAAACTGTCAAGATTGCTTTGCCGAAGGAGGAGTAGGTGGTTCCCACGTCGATCGTAGTTAAGCCGGTAACGGCACAAGCACTAATCGAAGTAAAAAGACAGTCCATTAAGGGAACAGAAACGCCACTCGCCGATGCGCCGGGACTATTCAGGAGAAGTGCTCCAACCACCACCGTCGAAAAGAATACGATGGCAAATGTAGCGGCAAACCGATTTTGTAACCGGAACAACCATTTCGTAACAAAGCGGGTCTCGGTGAGCGCAAATCCAATCGGTACACCCAGTAAGAGGTATGCCGACCATTTGAGTAATTCACGGGATGTTTCCGGGTCGAGGTGGCCGTCATAAGCAGCAAGCAGACATGACAAAGCCCAGAATAAAATCAGACCGACGATAGCGATCTCGAGTTTTCGTTCTTTGATGAACTCGCGTCGATTCTTGCCGAGCAGGCCATAAACATTGTTCAGGATGGTTAAACTGACAGCAAAAATACTCGCGACCTGAAACAGCAATTCGCTGATACCAAGCGCAGGCCATCCGGCTCGCACTAAACCCAAGGTGAGTGCAATAGCAGATAGAAAGCGGATGGAGCGGAGATTCCCTTCGTTATGAATTGGCTTGGGCATCTTCTTTTCGAATTTCCCGTCTTACTAATGTCGCGCCGGCTTGGGAGTCGAGGAACCAATGCAATGGAATAACCGCTTCATCTCCTTCATCGGTACGCACATGGGCGAAGACCCATTTCGAATCGTCAAGGATCCAGAGTTTTCCCTGCCATCGAATGCGCACATCACTGTGGGTTGGATCAAGCGGCCAGAAAATCCCGACAAACAAACTCTTCAACAGTGGAATCGAAGCAACCGAAACCGCGAGAAACACCGCAATTGGAAATGCCCAGGCGATGGGGGCAGGGAGACCGATTCCTAATGGCAACGATAAAACGATTGCAACGACGATGCCTACTCGCTGAAATCGCGAGAATCGCCGTTCCAACTGATCAGGGGTCATCTCTTCGGCTAACCGGGTTTTCAGGAAACGTAGTAAAACAAAAATTCCGCCCCAGACCAGTGCCAAACCAAACAACCACTTTGCGATGTTGCTCGCTAGTGTAAACGCATTTCCAAACAGCGGCATCATGAATTCAAGAATAACACGGGTCGACGCAAAAAGGTAAAACCAGGCAAACAAAGATGCTAAAACGATAAACAGCAGTCCAA
>JAOTSC010000225.1 GCA_030247525.1 bacterium
GACGTAGATAGTGTCACTGCAACAATGCGACCCGGTTCAAACTGAATTCGGTAACGGGTTGGAATTGGATCAATTGATATGTTAGCAAGTGAATCCAACTCCCGTAAGAATCGCTCTGGGTTTGTAATCTGTATCGGATCGGATTCGAGATACAGTGCAAGGAATTGTTTCAGCCACTTCGCCGATTCCCCATCGGCGAGTCGTAATGCCAATCTCGCCCGATCACTTGCAATGCGTCGATACTCCAAAACTGTTCTCCATGCCGTTGTATCATAGCCTGCAACTTTTTCCGATTGCCGCATTCTCCATTGCTGGATAAAATGAAGTTGGGCTTCCTCCATCACAGCGATTGCGATACTTACGCGATATAGTTCGGCGAAGTACTCGCGCTCCTGCAAGGATAGCACTTGCCACCAAGTTGGTCCTTCGATTTGCGAGGCAGGTTTTTTTCCACCACAGCTCGCAATGCCAAATATGAGGAGTATAGCAGTGATTGCGAGCGAGCACCCACGGATTTTTTTCATTTTGTCAGTTACTCTTCTTCAAGTATTTCTCACGCTCAATTATCGTTTGGTTAAACTGGTAATGGAACATCTGTTCAATCTCCGGTACGAACTCTTTCTTTCGTCGCGACATCGCAATTCTTGCAGTCTCAATTGCTTTGGATAACCCATGCTCGCGCAACCAGTCGGCACCGCCCCACGAGAAAGATGGAATGTATGTTTGCGGAAAACCAGCACCGAAAATATTGCAAGCGATACCGGTGACGGTACCTGTATTGAGTTGTAATCCAATTGATGTTTTGGTATGATCACCCAACAGACATCCGATGTGAATCTCTCCGGTCTCGATACGCTCACCAGCAATCGTAATTGTTATCGGTCCGTAGGTATTCTTTAAATCGGAGTTATTGGTTCCTGCCCCAATATTGACCCAACTTCCAACAACTGCCGTACCTAAGTATCCATCATGTTGTTTATTCGAGTAGCCCATCCACAGTGTTTGTTGAATCTCACCTCCGAGTTTGCAAACCGGACCGATGCTCGAGGGACCGTATAGTTTTAGACCAGCGCGTAGTGTGCATTTTTTTCCAACGGCTAACGGTCCTTTTAGAAAGGCGTTTCCTTCAATCACGGTTCCTTCATCGATCCAGATCGAGCCTTCCGAAGCATCGAGAAAAGTCTGCATACCAATTTTCACGGAAGGGTGGATGAAAATTCGTTCGGGTGAATCAACCCATATTCCTGGTCTTGCCTGTTCACCAATCGCGTGCTCAGGGTACTCTCGAGCAATAATTGCGATTTGCTTTTCAATAACTGACTCTTGCCGGAACAATAAATCGAACGGATGCTTAATCAACTCAAGTTTCCCCGGTGCCGGACGAACAGGCACCAGCAGTTCGAAAAAACGGGCAGAAGGCAAACCATCGGGAGGATAGTCTTGAAGAAGTTTTTCCTGATTCGCAGGCGAAAGCATTGCCGCGACCACCGTTTCTTCTCCCTCTTCCGGGGTCGTCACAATCCATTCTTCGTCAGTCGGCAACTCTCGGAGGCAAGAGGCATCCCACAGTCGACTATTCGCAAGTAGAGCATTCTCCCGGGTAGCTTTATTAATAATAGTCCCGGGGTGGCAAATATGTTGCCATGCAACCAAATGTGGACGTACCCATCGTGCCGGTTCATTTGTAAAGTGCTCATGCGCACACTCTCGCAGTAAACCTGCGCCAGATCGCATCGCCCAGAAGGGACGTAGCATAGTAACCCCGCCACCCCGGTGTACTTTGTCGTCTTCCCACAGAACAAGGTTGTCTGATTGGTTTTTCATATACTTATATCTCCAATGTGAACCAAATATGCCTGAAGAACATACGCAACACTAATATTTCCAAAGAATAAAGGGAAAATTTTCGCAAACTACACGATTTCCCATTGAGGTCTTGATTTTTCGTTATTCATTCCGTAAAGTGAAGTCAGCATTATTATGGTAATCCGCAAAGATTGTGAATCTATTCTCATAGGGGGAATTGTGCAGAGCACATTCATCAAGAAAGATATTGTCGATCGCACGGCAAGCAAAGCAAACATCGATGTGAAAGAATCCGCTAAAGTAGTGGAAGCAGTTTTCACAGTTCTCCGCGAAATCATGATGAATGCCAATCCTGGCGTCCGCATTGAGATTCGTGATTTTGGCGTCTTTGAGGTTAAGCAAACTGCAGCTAAACCAAAAGCGAGGAATCCCAAGAAACCTGATCAAGTAATCTACATTCCACCACGACGCAAAACCCATTTCAAACCGGGTAAACTACTAAAAAGTGCCCTCAAGGAAGCAACTGCAGCAGTATAAAACAACCATCAAGCTTCAAACACATCAAGACGCAATGACCTTGCGTCTTGATTTTTTATACCACTCAGGAAATTACACCCGCTTTGTTTATAAACAGCGTTCACTACATTATCACATCACGGAATTCCTACGACCGCTCCACCATCCACTAACACCGTTTGACCGGTGATGTAACGATTTTCCGAAGAGCACAAGAACGCCGCCAATCTTCCTAACTCCTCCGGTTCACCGAATCTCTCTGCCGGGATTTTTTGCAAAGCAAGTGTACGTTCATGCTCGTAAGTACTCCCATTGCGATTCGCTCTCACCATAAACAAATGGTGAAGACGATCGGTTTCATACATCCCAGGCGCAACAGCATTGATAGCAACATTTTTCGCTGCCCACTCCCGTGCCGCGGTCTTCACGAATCCCATCAGACCTGCGCGAAACACATTCGAGAGTGCGAGTCCTGCAATCGGTTCACGCATCGAAGACGAAGCGACGATAACGATATTTCCACCCCCGGTTTCGGAGAACACCGGCACAAATTTTCTCGTCCATCGGACGGTGGATCCGATTAGTAACTCAAATCCCGAATGCCACTGGTCATCAGTCAACTCGTGCAGAGCTCCCGCAGCTGGACCGCCATGATTCAATACCAACGCATCGATCCGGCCGAATACCCGCAAAGTTTCCTTGTAGGATACCTCAGGTAACTCCGGATCGACGATGTCGCCCGGTAGAATTCGAATCGAGTCGCAATTTCCAACGGTATCCGCGATTGTTTGTAACTGCTGTTGCGCCTCGACCAACGATGGTAAAGAGCGGGCAACCAATAACAATTGCCAATCCTGCTTTACCAACGCAGTGGCGATTCCGAAGCCCAACCCACGGGATCCACCAAGGACGATTGCGCATTTACTCTTCATGAAACTATTCATGATACTCTCACTGGATTATTCACTTTGTACCAATCATCCAAGATAATAACACAACATTGCAAATCAGTGAGGTTTGGAAACAGATTTGGATTTTCCTGAAACAACCTTACATTTTCGCGATTTTCTCGTATCATCTTCTTACCATTGTTTCGATTGCTGAGATCCATCCGACGCAAATCGAGTGAATCACCTATGTAAGGGTAGCATGACTGTCATCATTATCTTCTTTGCAGCGCATTGGTTCTTTTCCTTGTTATTCCAATCGATGTTCCATCATCGTTACGCTGCGCATCCAATGTACACGATGTCAAAACGTTGGGAACGAGCATTCTTTATTTTATCCTTCCTTGCGCAAGGCGCTTCGTATTTGAATCCTCGAACCTATGCGATAATGCACCGGATGCATCATGCGTATAGCGATGATAAAGGTGATCCCCACACTCCGCACCGTCACAAGACTGCTGTTCAGATGATGTTAGAAACGTATCGTATCTACATTGCAATTCTTCACTACAAATTCGTACTTCCCGATCCCAAGTTAGCGGAAAACGTACCAACCTGGCCCGCCTTCGAGAAGTTCGCCGATGGCTGGTTCCCACGTGTACTCTTCGCAGGCTTATACTTTGGAATATATGCCACATTTGCACCATCGTTATGGTTCTTCCTTCTTATCCCGATTCACTTTGAGATGGGTCCGGTACACGGTGCTATCGTCAATTGGTGTGGACACAAATACGGTTATGTTAATCATCGCGATACCAACGACAAGTCGCGCAATTCGCTCCCTATTGATCTTGTTACATTTGGTGAGCTGTATCAAAACAACCATCACAACGCACCAAACAACCCCAATTTCGCCCACCGTTGGTTTGAATTGGATGTCGTATACTTGGTGATGCGATTGTTGCAAAAGTTACGGGTCATCACCTTCAATAATCCACTTCCCACTCGATAGACACATGTTCAGAGAAAACTTGCTCTTGTAATACAAGAGCATTTTCTCTCTTGCAATACTGACTGATTGGATTATTTATCAATCAACTCACTTTTTGTACGATTCAGATCGTTTGTTCACACGGCAACAAACATCCCAACAAGTCAGTACTTATAATTTATAACTTGACATGAAACACTAAAACTTTTATAA
>JAOTSC010000226.1 GCA_030247525.1 bacterium
ACGTTCCTATCCCTTTCCAGTAATCGGAAACTGTCGTTCGTATTATTTCTGCCTGTGCGTCCCAAGTAATGCCGATACCTGCACCTCTTCCCTTTTCGATAGTAACATCGACAATTCTTGCTCGTGTACCGCGATACAAAGCAATACCATCCCATCCATTATTGCGAATGATACAATCTTCTACTTTGAGTATAGCCCCCTCCCTACCGGCAATTCCTGCGATTCCAACAATTACGGAATCTGCCCGATGGGTGTTACCGGAAATTGTGCAGTTACGAATGGTCACTTCGCTATTGCGAATAACAATCTCGGCATCGGTTTCATTACCATCAATGTCACGGATTCCACCCGTTACTCGAAGATTGGATAAATGCACTTTCAAATTCTGTTCTTTCGGTTTTTGCGGGGCGATAAATATGCCATACCCGGCATTAGTTTCGAGTATCGTTGAGTCAGAAGAAGTACCCTGCAACGTTAGATTCTTTTGAACTATGAATCCGATTGTTGCGGAAGCGCCGATTGAAGAATCTAAACAATTTCCACAGAAGGGATCATTATAAAGAACTGGGTTTGCTTTCCAAGTACCATTACCAAGTTGAAGTGTATCATTACTCACGGCATGGTCGATCACTGTTTGTAAATCATCGCTTGGTTTCACCATCCAAACTGTTGCATCGGATTGTTGCATGAAAAAAAAAGCGGCTGATAGCGCCGCAAATCTCATTGGATGCTTTACCCCCATAACTCCTCCCAATCTTACAACTGCTTTCGGATTTTTGTTTCCTGCTGCGATAATATCGATTGTACAACTTGTTTCAATTCAGCTTCGATATCTTCCGATTTCGAGATGGTCGTTGTCGCTAACTGCGACAGTAGATTTTGCTCGGCTGGAGATAGCAACTTCGCGGTTGTTACAACTACCGGAATGTTGAGCAATTTCGGCCGCTTCCGAATAATCCGCAGCATCGTCATCCCATCCATCACCGGCATCATCAGATCGAGAAGTATCAGGTCAGGGATAAACTGATCCAGCTTTTCAAGGGCAACCTTTCCATTGTCAGCAAAAACAACTTCACTGTCATACTGTGTGAGAAAATCCGAATAGATTGATTGCGTATCGAGATCATCTTCCACAATGAGTATTTTTGGTGTTGGCTTCTTGATGTTACGCATCAAAACTGAATATAACTCATCACGATTGATCGGCTTGTCGAGAAAATCCATTGCACCAAATACTGTTCCTTTGCTTTCATTGGCTACGATACTAACAATGATGACGGGTATATGCCGTAACTGTGGATCGGTTTTAAGTTCCCGTAATACCTGTGTGCCATTTTTATTTGGCATTTGCAAATCGAGCGTAATTAATGCCGGTTGAAACTCTTTTGCCATCCGAATGCCACGGTCACCGGTATCAGCAGTCAGAACACGACAGCCAAATTCTTCAAAGTAATGGGAAAGCAGTACCCTCGAATCCGATTCGTCATCGACGATTAACACTGTTGGTCGAAATCCCCGGAATGCAGTCTTGGTCTGTAAAGCAAGTGTTCGCTCGGAAAGTAACGATGGTATGACCGGCTCAGGAATCTCCGGGACCGTTTCAATACTTGATGCAAGACGTGATTTGTATATAGTGGTATCGATGATAACCGAGAACACAGAACCCTTACCAACCTCACTCTCAAGATGCAACTCAAAACCGAGTAACTGACATAACGAGCGAGTAATGGTTAATCCTAAACCGGTACCGCCATACTTGCGCTGGGTTGTATTGTCGGCTTGTTGGAATGCCTCGAAAATTGCGGATCGACGGTCTTCTGGAATTCCTATACCGGTATCGATCACATCGATTCGTACGACCTGACAAGTTTCGGTATCAGTAACTACCCGTACTGTGATACTGCCGGTTTCTGTGAACGTAAGTGCATTTCCAATTAGATTAATCAGGATTTGTTTTAACTTCGATTCATCGGTTTTCAGTATTTCTATCGTTTCTGGAAACTCATATCGTAAAGTCACGCTCTCCTTTTGTTTCGCTTGCCCGTCAAACTCACTAACAAGTTTTCTAATCAACTCGGTTACATCTACACTACTTAACACCACTTCCATTTTTCCGGCTTCGATTTTCGAGAGATCAAGAATCCCATTGATCAGCATCAACAAGTGTTTTCCATTCGATAGAATCCGATCCAAATAAAGTGCTTCCTTGTCAGTTATCGACGTCCGCTCTCTTTTCAAAAGAATATTGGCAAATCCGATTACCGAGTTAAGCGGCGTTCGGAGCTCATGGCTCATGTTGGCGAGAAACTGACTTTTTGCAACATTGGCAGCTTCGGCAGCTTCTTTCGCTTCCCTCAACGCTTGGTCGGCAAGTCGACGCTGGGTAATATCCCGGACGACGCCGATAAAAATGCGCCGCGACCCGAGCTGGAGTTCGCTGATTGCTAAGTCCATCGGGAATCTGCCGCCGGTTTTACGTTGACCTACCATTTCCCGATTGGTACCGATGATGTGGGGGATATTCGACTGTATGTATCGTTCGATGTACTTACTGTGGTCGCTGCGATGGGGTTCCGGCATAAGTTTACTAACGTTTTTACCAACCAACTCTGTCCAAGAATACCCGAAGATACGTTCCACAGCAGGGTTGACCGACTCGATGAGGCCCTTATCGTCGATTGTTATAATACCGTCTACAATGTGTGTAACGACTGATCGGAAGCGCTCTTCGCTTAATCGCAAATCCTGCAAGGCGCGCTTTCGTAAGGTGATATCGTTGCCCACGTAGAGGAATCCAGTAATGTTACCGTCTTCATCGCGCAGGGAACTCACCGATACTAATGCTGGAAAATGATTGCCATCCTTCCGAACATAACTCCATTCCCGTTCCTGTATGGTTCCACGAGTTGCCGCATAAGTAAACACATTGCAATCGAGTGGAACCGCAGTTCCGACGATTTGTGCCAATTCATCGGACCGCTCCTGTACTTCTTCCAAATGATGGAAGATTAGCGGTGTCTGCTTCCCGAGCACCTCTTCGGCATAGTAGCCGAGCAACCGCTCAGCAGTCGAGTTAAACACCCGGATAATGTGATTAGTATCGGTGGAGACGATGATATAATTTGCTGAATCGAGGATCGCTTGTTGGAAAGAGTTCAACTCCCGTAAATCAAGTTCACTACGGGCGAGTGCGCTAAGTGTCTGTTCACGCTCCTTGGTGGCATTTGTATTTGCTCGGGCAAGGTTTACTCCATACACTGTCAAAACACTTGCCAAAACCGTTAGCAACGCAACTACCGCATATTCTAACGTGCGCAAAGAATTGGCATCTTTTATCTGTTCATTAAAATGTTCTGCTAATACTACCCGAACTTTACTTCGCAATTCTTCAATAGCCCCGATCAACACTGTATAATCGCGATTCTTCTTGATCATCGCCTTAGTAGCTGCTTCGGTGTTTCCAATTTCGTAGGTGGAGATAATCTCGTTAGATGCTTCGATTAAATCACGGGTTTGCGTCGCTACCGTATCTAAGAGCGGCAACAACCATAGTGTTTCGATGTCAGTTAGCGCCGAATCGTAATCGGATCGAATTTCGTACAATGTGGAATCGAAGCGAGTGACATTTTTTACGAGGTTGAGATGTTCGGCTTGAAAATCGCGGGTGATGAATACATTGTTACCGGAGGCGCTGATATCACTTGCGATGGTACTAAGTTTCGATAAATGGCTAAGGCGGAGACTCCAAGATTTCTCCTTGGTCGCCGCCTCAGTTTGAAGAGCAATCAATTGGTGGTTGAGGTATATACTAATTGAGATCGTTGCGAGTTGAAATACTGCCAGTAAAAAAAATATCAAGTGCATCCGTGTAAATGCTTTACCCCGGGCAAACGATAACGGTTGTTTCGATTGTAAGAAATCAGTCATAACAGCGGCTAAAATCGGTCAGTACCTACAACAACAGCTTATTGATTGCATCAATCAAGATTTGTTCGTCAAGAATCGGTTTTTCCACATAGTCATCAAACCCCAATCCTAACAGCATTTCACGGTCACCGGTCATCGCATGGGCTGTCAAGGCAATTACGGGAAGTTTAGCTATACTTTCGATCTGTCGGATACGAGATAACACAACCTTGCCATCCATTTCCGGTAATGAGATATCGAGAAGGACTAAGTCGGGAGGGTTTTTCTGAAGTCCTTCCAACGCTTGCATACCTGTTTCATATTCATCGATGAGAAAATCATCTCCGAGGATGGCAGTTGCTAACAATCGGTTGTCCGGATTATCCTCAACGATTGCAATACGCTTCACGGCAACTCCTTACGAATTTCGCGGAACAGTTTGTCAACTTTCCAATAC
>JAOTSC010000227.1 GCA_030247525.1 bacterium
AGTGGGGTTAATGCGTCCAACCAATGCTCATTGCTAAGAGCATACTCCATGGACCCGACCGGCATAGTATCTTCAATTCTAACGGTCAGAATCGATTTACCTTTGCTTACTGCTCGTTCAATTTCGCGCTTAACGTGTTTCGATTTTTGTGCACTTGATGAGAAGATTAGTACAACAATCTTAGCATTTCTAATAGCATCGACTATCATTTCACCATATTCTTGACCTGGTAACAAGTCACGTGGTGCTATCCAGCAACGTATTTTTTTCTCTTCAAGAATTGAACAGGTTGCATTTGCTGTTAACTTATCATCGGAAGAGTAACTGATAAATACATCGTGAGGCATCAACGATCTCCTATGTTCAGATTTTGACCGAGAATTGTATCTCGAAATCGATATAACAACCGTTCTTCGTAAACTCCCGCAAGGCTGGAAAGACCATATTTCCAAGCAGTTTTCGTTCGTCTTCCCGATCGAGAAACGTCGATGAGACAAACACACGGATCGTACGTTGTGCTAATTGCGGGTTCTTCGGGTTTTCCGATTTCTTGGTTTCCATGTTCCTGCTTGTCGTGATCGATGGTGTATTCTTCGTTATCTGTGAGCTTTACCAAGTGATAACCATGTGCCGTGAGCACTGGGATGATGCTGATGGTGCGGACGGGTGCTGTACGAGATCGTAGTCGACAAACAGATCACCGGTAACGAGAATGGATTTCTCACAATTATCTGTTGAAGCAAAATGATTTTGTTGTACCATTTCTGGTCGCATAATCACTCCCACAAATTTACTCGATGGAGTAATAATCTATAACCTAGATTTGATATCACTCAGAAACTTTTCAAGTTGCTTCTGCACTCCAGTATACCCATACCGAGTTGAAATCGCATAAGCCTCTTCCACCAAAGGCAACGCTTCTGAGTACTTAGAATACTCATTGGTTAACAGTATTGCTTGTTGGCTAATACTAATAACAATACCACCTGGATCACCCAATTCTCGGCAAAGTCTTTCTTTCTCCTTAAAGAGAGTCAGCGCTCTATCGAAGTCACCAAGTTTACGAAAAATCATTGCCTGATTACCAAGACTTGCTTGCAGACCCGCTTTGCTCCCTAACTCCCTGCAAAGCCGTTCTTGTTCTTTCATCAGAGACATTGCACTGTTTAAATCGCCTTGTTCCATTAATATCGAAGCCTGAAAACCAAAACTTGCCTGCAAACCATCTTTAGACTCGATTTCCCGACAAAGCCGTTCTGCCTCTTTATGAAGTTCCATGGCACCAACCAAATCACCTTGCAGTTTTAAAATCAACGCCTGATTGCAGAGACACCCTTGTAAAATGGATTTGTTTCCCAATTCCCGACATATTCGTTCTTCTTCTTTGTGCAATGCCATGGCACCTACCAAATCACCTTGTCGCTTCAAAATCAAAGCCTGATTTCCATAACATGCCGACAAGCCCGCTTTAGCCCCCAATTCCCGGCAAAGCCGTTCTTGTTCTTTCATCAGAAACATAGCACTGGTTAAATCATCTTGGCTCAGTAAAATCGTTGCCTGATTGCCAAGACTAAGTTGCAAGCTCGCCTTATTTCCTAATTCCCGGCAAAGCCGTTCGTTTTCTTTATGGAGTGCCATGGCTCCGGCTAAATCGCCCCTATCAGACAAAATGTTTGCCTGATTGTTGAAACATGCCGACAAGCCCTCTTTATCCCCCAATTCCCGACTAATTCGTTCTTGTTCTTTGAGTAGCGCCATGGCTCTGTTCAAATCGCCCCTTGCTTGTAATATTAATGCCTGATTACAAAGACAATGTTGTAAACCAGCTTTATTCCCCAATTCCCGGGAAATCCGTTCTTGTTCTTTACAGAGTGCCATGGCGCTGTCTAAATCACCTCGATCCATCAATATCAATGCCTGATTCCCTAGAATGGTCGACAAGCCCGCTTTATCCCCCAATTCCCGGCAAATCTGTTCTGCTTCTTTATTGAGTGAATCTGCCTCGTCTAAATTGCCTTTTGCATACAAAATCAGTGCAAGATTGACTAGGCTGTTATACATACTCGCTTTATCACCAGTATTTCTACGGAATGAAACGAATCTCTGGCGTAGTTGTAAAGCAGTATCCATATTTCCAGTATCACCTAGTAGAACCGATATTTTCCACCAAGTATTAAAATGACTGTGGAAAGTATCCTTCCAGTTCTGGTAAGCGTTACTCATTCGTAATGAAGAGTTCGTTTCAATATTTGCCCAATACCGCTTTACATCCCATTCACTTGCATTCCAGGCCACATCGAAAAAGTCGAGATCGGCAAGCATATCGTATAGCCGATCCCACTCTTTGGCTTCACAGAGTTGCCACGGTAGTTCATCCACCTTACGAGAATTCAATTCTCGTTTTAGGAAGTAATCGGCAATACGAACATGAAACTTTCTCTGATGTTCTTCGGTAGGGATATAGGTGTCGCGTACCGCATCGCGGAGATAGTCGTGGAAGTATCCGAGCAAGCCAGAACGGGAGACGAGGGAGTCGCTTGCCGCCAAATACAACGGTGACCATTTTGCTCGGGGAAGTGGTTCTCCATTCTCACCAAGCAAATCGAGTAGTTCAATTTCTGAAAGTCCCCACCGCGCCGACCAAAGCAGCGATATCGCATCACCGACGAGATCGCTATCCTCTTCGTAATCTTGTTCCCAACGGATCAGTACCTTTTGATACAAATTTGGTATCGATTGAGCCTGCAGGTAGTAGCCGATTTTCTGATCAAGCTCTTCATATTTTCCAAAGAGCCGCAGTTCCTCAAGTAACACCTTCAGAAAGAGTGGATTCGTTGCTTGAGGGGCACTCGCTATCCGGGCGAGTTGGGTATCATTTAGCTCACGGGAATAGATCTTGAGGTAGTCATTGATGTAACGGACACGTTCCGTGTTATCAAGCGGTTTCACCTCTAATGAGAGTGACTTGCGCCGTTTCAATTCATCGAGGGACTTGCCGGGCAGTGTTGATACGATTAAACGAATATTGGCAGGCATCACCGGTGGCAACCACGCTAACTCCAGCGCTTGATCGCGATCCTCAAGCTGATTGACCGCATCGATTACCAGTACAACTCGCCCTTTGGCAGCGGTCATATAGAGAAAGTTGGCAAAGAATGAACGGAGTTCTTCCGGTTTACCGGGAATGTCCTTGGTTTGTACATTGTACTTCCGGTTGCACTCGTCGATGATGCGCCGCACCATCGTTGTCCAATCGGCACTGGCACCGGTAGCTCCGATGAAGTGTTGCATCACAAACTCGTTAGGATGATGCTCTCGGTAATGTGCAACCCAATTCGCCAGTAATGCCGATTTACCCGATCCCGATTCACCTAACACCACGAGCGGTTGTTCGGTTCCAGCTACAAACTTGTTCAACCGTTCAGAGTACTTTTCACCACCGATGTAAAGACGACGACGACTCTCCGCAAAAACCTCATGCTCTGATGCTTCTCGAGTCAATGCATCGGGGATTTGGTCTTCTGGATACAATTTGTCGATGAGCTGCTTGAAATCTTCTAAAACCAATTGCCCGAAGGCTTTCGGATTCGGATAGTTCTCTTGTACCGGAAATTTGCTCTGACGGATTCGCTCCTTGAGGTCTTTCAATTTCTGAGAACGCTTAACAGCCTGCGCATCGGTGTCGCGGAACTTGTTCTGTTCACTGGTAGGTTTTTTGGAGATGTATTTCGGATCACGGAAGTAAAAGTAAGCGTGATTCTTCATTGCGGGATTTTCAAGAACCCCATGAAGAATTTCAAGCTCGGTAACCGAGCGTCCGGCATACTTTCTCAACCAATGTTCTTTTTCGACCAAATCGAAAGGCAAAGTTTCGGGAATCCAGCCATACCGTTCACCCAATATCCCAATGAAGTAGGGACGGCACCGCTTAATCTCCTCGAGACAGATTGGCAATACTTTGCCTTCTGCCTTCGCCTCGTCGGGAATGCCCCACCGCAGATCGACTTCACCCCACGTGACATGCCGACGTTCGCAGATTTTCCGCAACTCGGGAAAGATGAACTTTACCAGTTCATTGCGTTCTTCATGCATATCGTTAAAGGTGGATGAGATAAAGACGCGAATCATTCGCAGGGGAGCTTGGTGACGGTTTGTTGCAGGATTCATGGTCGTTCCTGAGGAGAGTTGTTATATTATACTTGCGTAAGGTAAGGAATTCTTAGAAAGGATTATACTCGATGGCACCTCCAATGAAACTTTCTGTAAAAATGTTGATCAAGAATGCAG
>JAOTSC010000228.1 GCA_030247525.1 bacterium
ACAGATGCACGACAACCGTAAGAGCAATTGGTTGCTATCGGCTCACTTCAACAAAATCAATGAGATAGGTTTCTGATTGGGAACTTGGAGATAGTAACTCCCGGAGGGGAGAGTGGAGGGGAATTGCCATGTAATTGTCCATTTACCCGGTAGGGTTCGGAATGATTTTTCGGCAACGGTTCGACCCAATAAGTCAGTTAAACGGATTTCGCCGGTGAAGACTCCGACACCCGTGAGGTGAATTGATCCATTGGTGGGGTTGGGATAGGAGGCATGGATCGCAAATTGTTCTGGCAGATTTTGGATTTCTGTGGCACCGACCGAAACCGCCCAACTCTTCGTGGCAATCCCGTTCGGTTTGGTGTCGTTCAATTCCACTCTCACAACAACCGCGGGAACATAAAACGGCAATAAAATTGAATCTCCGGTACCAGAAAGGGTATTGTTTACATACCAACTCACCCGCACCGAATCGTTCGCATTGGGATCAGAATAGGTAACCCGAAAGAGGGTAGGACTTCCGTAGTTACGTGTAAGTGCTGTATCGACCGGAGTCCAGGTTTGAAAAACTGGCGGTAGATTCTGATTGTAGTAGCGATGGCCAATATCAGGTGGTGAGCCGTCCGGATCACGCGGTAAAAACCATTCCCCAGCATCGACCAACGGAGAATTGAAAATTGGGATTCGTTGATGACCGGTGCTCTGTTGCCACTGGGGGTTTACGGTTATTGCATTAGAGCCAACGGTTGTCCCTTGGACATTCCCACCTTGGTTCGCGAAGAAGTTACAATACCGTAAGTTTACCGTTGAGGATTGGGCATAGACTCCGTAATTCTCATTGTTATCGATTGCCGAGGAAGTCACATAACTAACGGTAGAATTAAACAAAAAGAGACCACTGCCACCGGGAGCTCGATTACCATTATCGCTCAAGGTCAATCGGGTCGCAGTCATCCCGCTGGCATTCAGCAAGTAGAGACCATCATTCCCATTAGCTACAATCGAAACGCGTTCCAGTAGATTGTTACTGACATTGTTGATGTAAACTCCGCGCTGTCCATTTTGCGAGATGTCGGAATCAAAGACATACAATCGTCCATTGTTGATTGTGCCATCTATCCATATTCCATGGTTGTTATTGTTCAGAATCGTGGAGTTTTGTAAAGTAATTCCAGCCCCTCGCATTGCATAGATACCATGGTTGATGCAAAACCGGATACTCGATTCGGTAAATGTCATGGTGGAGCCGGAATCAAGCTTGATACCGGATTGCCCAGCAGTGGAAATCAACGAACGGTTTATATTCACTGTACTTCGTGATGCGTCAATACCGAAACTGCTGGGGGATTGAATATCGGTCTGAACGACACTCAGAATAGAACCGCGCACCCGGAGCCCGCGATTCATGCCGCTTATCTGGGCAGTGATGCGGTTGAGTTGGTTGGTATTTTCGTAGCTTAAACCGGGAGAACCAGCACCGTTGATGCGAACCGGTGCTTGATCGGGAACACCGATAATTGCCATTCCTCGAATCACGAAGTTGGCGTTGGAACGAGTGATATTGATTGTAACTCCGGGGTCAACAACCAGTGTATCACCAATTTGAACGGTACAAGAAGCGGCGATGGTAATCGGTGACATCGCAATCGTCCAGCGCCCCTCCATTGGTTGCGCCGTCGCCAGAGAAACAAGTATCAAAGCTATGAAAAAAACAGCTGTTCGGAATGCTCTCATCGTTCATCTCCCATCGCATCTTTCGGAAAGTACTACGAAATGTATCGGATTGAAACAGAATTATAACATTTTGGCAGAATGATGTCGAAACTTGGATTCGTACTCGGATGAGCGAAAACCCTTTACTAGTTGTTACGAAGATTTCAGACGGGAGAAATACATGGCAGTAGTCCACCGGAGTACAGCAGTCATGGCGAATGCGAAATGGGTTGGGTAAATTGGCATCCCAAACAACATCCCCCGCGATGAAGCCCATACGTCCATTAGACTGCCACCGATAATCGAACCCACCGTAAAGCCTACTCCCTGCACCATAGCAAGATGTGCGACATACTTATTTCTTGTCAATTCGTTCGAGTAGCGCAGAGGTAATGTAGACGAGGTTAACTGCACTGCCGCCCAACCGAAAGCAGTTACGATGACTTCGGGAATAATCATAAACCATACGTTTTTTGTAATGAAGATCCAGAACATCGACACAGTGGAAAGAGCAATCATGCCTACAGTTGCAACATCATGATCGCCATGTTTATCGACCCACTTTCCCGCCCGCGGTGACACCAATGCCATCATCACGGTAAAGAATGCCCCATAGGCGGTAAGTGCGGTGTAGCCAAAATCCAAATATGTTAGCATGTGCACCGCCCAGTAGGGTCCGGCAAAGCCAACGGCGGTGTACCAACAGCCAAAACCAATCATCACCCGACGATAGGGAGGATCGTTCCATGGATGAACATCGACCGTAAACTCGGTGATTTTCTCGGTGCGGGTTCGAATGGTTCGGGGAATCTTCGTGAGTAAAAACAGTGATACCATTCCGGCAAGGATGGCAGCGCAACCGAGCAGGAAATGTCCCATATCTTCCCGACCGGATTTCCTCATCCAGTCAAGTAACGCGCCAGCACTTAACAAACTGATAATGTTAACGATAGAAGCACCACGCTGTCTTGCACCAAAGAACCTACCACGGAGATCGACCGCGATTAAATCCCCAACCCAACTGAGCCAACATAACTGGCTAATTGTAAATGCCAAGTTCATTGCAAAGACAAAGATCAATAGCCACCAGACAGCGTGTTGCGGTTTCCATAGCACCAACATCATTGGCGCAATCCACAATACTCTGCCGATTGCGGCAGTGATGATGACAACTTCTTTCCGTATCGGAGGTCTGTTGAAGAAGCCGCCAAGTATCGTCTGAAATGGCATTACCAGAAATACCATTGCATTGAGGAGGGAGATTTGCCAATTGGCGGCATCCAAATACTTTGCTAATCCAATTAGTAAACCACCCGCCGTTATCACAGTGAATCCGGAAGCAATCGAGCTTTCCCAAACCAGCCGGTGAAATACTCCCCGAAGTGATTTTGGCGGTGGGAGAGAAAAACGACCGCTCAATCGGGTGAGCGGCCGGAAAATGTTCATTAACGGAAGAAATGAATCAGCGTGCAGCATTCGGGATTGATTTGTACTCTTTCGTGGTAGACAATGCTTCCTTAGCCGATTCGACTGCTAATGCGGCATGTGTTAAAGCGGAGTCAGCCTTTTTCTCTTCCAAGTAACGTCTTGCATCAGCGATCCGTTCTTGTGCAATTTGGGTGGCATTCGTGGCGTAAAGCTCCGAACCTTCTTCCAATGCTTCTTGAAGAATTTTCTCTGCTTGCTCGATTGTCCGTTCAGAGCCTTTCACCCCACAACCGACCAATGCGACGGCAAAGATTGCAATGACAATCCACAATAGTTTGCGCTTCATGGTTTCCCCTTTCACGTGGAACAAAGTAAAATAATACCATTCATGCGGGGATGCAACGCATATCACACATTGCAACCACTCCGCAATTATCCTCCTCAAACATAATGCAACAAACCTGAAATTGCCACCGTTTTCGTATGAAAGATGATATTTGTTGAAAACCGAGTCGGGGAGTTCGTACTTTGCAATGCTGTAGCATCCAACCACGAACGAAATTAGATATCGGCCGAATAGAATTGCCGACTTTTACGATGCGACTATCCTGAATCATACCAGCATCCGCTTACTTGAGGAGTCACTTATGAGAGTAATCACTTACCAGCTGAACCTACCACTCCTCTTTATCATCTGTCTTCTCCTCCTTGGTACTATTCCAAGTAAAGCTGCAATGGATCAAGCGAAGATCCGCGGCCCGATACGGAAGGATTACTCTGTAGATATCGTGAATCCAGATGTCCGAAATCGGGTACACCGGGTCGGCAACATGTGGATGAATATCACCAACTTTGGTTTTTTTGGCAATTATTCGGTACGAAACGACAATGCGATGGTCGACCCGGAGTATCCAGGGACTTACGCTCCGCAAGCAGAATTTCCCGCTGGTTCCGATCAGACATATCTGTATCAAGCGGCAATCTGGGTCGGTGCTTTAGTACAAAACGAGGGACAGGAGTTTCCCCGGGTATCGGTAGGTACCGATGGTTGGGTACGAACCGCAAGTAACTCCTCAATCATCGAATTCTGGCCGGGCGAATCACCTGAAGGTGGCATATTAGAACGGAGTACCCGTCCCAATGC
>JAOTSC010000229.1 GCA_030247525.1 bacterium
GAGTCGGCAGCGTCCGATTCGTTATCGCGCGAACAAAGCAAACTGGCTAACGACAGTAAAGCATTAGAGGAGCAAGTCGCTCAGACTGCGGACGATGTTGCAAAGAATCCTCAGTTAGGCGAACAAGACGCCCAGGAGTTCCGAGAAGCAACTAACCCGGAGCAAGCAGCTTCGCAACCACTCCGACAGTCGGCTAACTCGATGCAACAAAAACAGCCGAGCAACGGAAAGCAACAAGCAAAAAAAGGCGCTCAGCGAGCCGAGCAGTTAGCCCAGAAAATTGCCGACATGAACAAGAAACTGCGGGAGAATTCCAAGAAAGACTTAGCGAATAAAATGATGCGGCGGGTCGGAGAACTGCTCGAACTCTCGAAACAACAGCAAGCGATTTCTGACAAACTCGCTGTACTCGACGCCCGCACCGCGCAAGCCCGTACAATGGCGGAACAACAGGAAGCGTTACGGCGGGGATTAGCGCAAACCATCGACAGCATCGGCGCGTTGGGGCGGGAAACGTTCTTCCTGCCGCGAGGACTAACCGCCGAGTTGAAAAGCGCCGAAACCGGTATGGTACAAGCAACCCAAGCAATCACGGAACGTATGGGCGGCGCGCAACAGGGACAGCAAAGCGCCCGTACTGCCATGACTTCTGGAGCGGCAAAACTGATGGCGGCTATGGGGGATATGCAAAAAAGCTCTTCATCTACCGGTTACGAGGAGATGATGCAGGCGTTAGCCGAGATGGCACGTAAACAGGCTGAGATCAATGACAAAACCGGCGAGATGGCAGGGGAGCAAGGTTCACCGATGCCGATGCCGGGTGGTTCAGAACCGGATCCATCGATGCCTGGCGGGCAAACACCGGGTGGGCAAGCAGGTTTATCGCAGTTAGCCGCTGAACAAGGCGCATTGTCGAAAATGATGCAGCAACTCGAGCAGCAAGGCCAGCGGATGAAAGAATTGACTGGGCGGCTTGATGGCATCGGCGACCAAATGAGCGAAGCAGAGAAGGAGTTGCGGGATCGCACTGTCACCGAGCGTACGCAACGACTTCAACAAAATATTCTCACCCGTTTACTGGATGCACAACGCTCACTTCAGCGACAAGATTATTCACAAAAACGCGAATCAAAAAGCGGAAGCGATTTAGGCGGTAGAGTCGTGACTACCTTTGATCCCAATAGTGTTGAGAATCAACTTCGTCAACGACTTTTTGAATTGTCACGAATGGGAGTCGATCCGGTGTGGCAAAAACGGATTCGAGAGTATTGGCAGACAATGACAGTGGTCGTCGATTCTACCCGCTGAGGTGCACCAATCTTTCGATTTAGATAGTCCATACCATAGCGGTTATTGCATAATTGGCTGTCATATTCTCCACAATTCCTCAGAAAAGCTCACGTTGTAAAACAACAGCACACATTCCGTTTACTTCATCCCGGGATAGCGAACCCGCAGTTTTTTTTCCTCTGTATAAACCCGTACTTGCAAACACTCTCATCGAAATCGTACGTTGCAGTACATAAGGAAAAGTAACCCCTGTTAATGATGAAAACCGGCCCCTCATTCGTCCGAAGTCGAATCGATCCGAAGAGCAGTACATCTTCGGAGCAGGCAATTTCTCGGCTTGGCGAGAAGCTTATCGATGAGGGGATCGTAAGTGCTGAGCAGGTTTCCTCAGCATTGGAGATTCAACGCAAAGAGGGAAACGACCGGCGGCGAATTGGCGAGATTCTTGCCAATGATTTGAAATGCGACCGCGATGCAGTGTTCCGGACAATCGCAAAAATCTACGGGTTTCCCGATATCGATCTATCTGCAGAACCGATTGATGAATACCGGCTGAACTTTGTCCGTAGCTTTCTCGATTCGATTGGTTCCGAATCGGCAAAGCGATTAGCTTCTGCATTGCTCCTCCCCTTCAAAATCGATTATTCAAAAAATGAAGCCGTTGTATTTCTCACGGAAGACCCGACTGATCCAAAACTAAACTTGCTGTTGTTTCAACTCAAGGTTACCCGCTATGAACTGGCTTATGCCCCTCGACGGGACTTGGAACAATTATTCGGGAAAATTCAAACACCGCAAAATGAGTTTCTCCAGTTAATCGAAGAGATTTCAGGCGACTATGCCCCGACCATCGAACAGGAAGAAACCGAAGAAGAGATAACACTTGATCTCGAAACCAATCGCTCAGTGTTAACGAATTTGGTTGAAGGATGTCTGGTGGAGGCGGTGCGGCAGAATGCCAGCGACGTTCACATTTTACCACGTTCCAACAATAAAACCGAGTTCTGGTTTCGGGTCGATGGCAAGCTTCGATTGTGGCACGCTCAGGAAAATTTCAAACCGGAAACGATTTCTGCTATCGTGAAAGACCGAACTCGCAACGTTGACCGTTTTGTGTGGGACAGCTCACAAGACGGTTTTATCCAGCGACAAGTTGACAACGCTACGATACGTTTTCGTGTTAGTATCATGCCAATTGTAGCGCAGGACTATAAACGTAAATTCGAATCAATTGTCATTCGTGTTCTCGACGACCGAAAAGTGATCACCGATTTAACGAAACTGGGATTTCATAAACAGGCCCGCACTGATTTTGTTCGAGCCATCGAGAAACCGCAAGGGATGGTAATCTTGACCGGTCCGACCGGTAGTGGTAAATCGACGACATTGTTGGCAGCACTTTTTCAAGTTATGACTCCGGAAAAGAATGTCCTCACCATCGAAGACCCGGTCGAGTATATGATTCGCGATGCAAGGCAGATTAAACTCTCAAACGCATTGGATTTTGAGGGGGCAATCCGAGGTATTTTGCGCCATGACCCGGATATCGTCATGGTTGGCGAGATGCGCGACAAACTCACTGCGGAGATCGCGATAAAACTTGCAAACACAGGGCACTTGACATTCTCGACACTTCATACGAACGATGCGACGAGTGCGGTTTCGCGATTGTATAAAATGGGCATCGAGCCATTTCTAATTGCAACGGCAATGAATATCATCGTTGCCCAGCGATTGTTACGGACACTTTGCAAAAAGTGTAAGCGTCCGACAACGCAAATCGATCCGGCTCATGCAAAGCTACTGGGGTTTACCGATCAGGAAATTGCGGAATCCACATTTTACGAAGCGGTCGGCTGCGATGAGTGCAACAATGGTTACAAGGGTCGATGTGCAATCCACGAGGCTTTGTTCTTCTCCCGCGATGTCCGACATTTAATATTGAACAGTAAAGCTGATATCGACGAAGAAGGCCTACGTGAGTTAGCAGTATCGGAAGGGATGTACACCCTTCGCGCGAGCGGTCGAGAACGCATTAAAGAAGGTATAACCTCACTGGAAGAGGTCGTTGCGACGACATCGGAGGATTAGATGGCAAGACAATCCGGATATGCATTGGAGAAATTAGGCGAGATTACCAATCTCCCGACTCTTCCGAGTACTCTTCAAGAGATCATTATCAACATCCAAGATCCAAACATCGATTTCCGGACGTTGAAACAAATCATATATCGTGATCCACCGCTTGCCGCTCGAATCCTTCGAATAGCCAATAGCGCTTACTTCGGCCGGCGCGATCCGACTAGTTCGCTTGAAACGGCTTTTTTAATTCTTGGTTTAAATGAAGTCATCGCAATTGTATCCAGCATCGGCGTCGTGAATGCCTTCTCCCATGCTGGCAGTCACTCATTTGACCGAAGAATTCTTTGGAAACACAGCCTCTTAACTGGATTGACATCCCGATACTTTACCCGAAAATTAGAGTTCAGTTCCCGCACCGATGGAAACGAGTTTATTGCCGGCTTGTTGCACGACATCGGTCATATTATCATCAATTTATACTTTCCCGACGAATTCGGCGCTGTGCTTGAAGCATCGCAAAACGGTGCCAATCCTCTCGAAGCCGAGCGCGAATTGCTCGGGAACGACCATGCGGAACTTTCGGGTTATCTTGCCGAGCGGTGGCGGTTTCCCTCTTCGATGACCGAAGCGATGCGAAACCATCATCTCTCCATCCAACCTGACGAGCGTCCAGGAATTCTCAACGTTTTAAGGCTTGCTGACCGGGTTTGCTCATGGCGCGAAGGTGACGAACCGCCGATTACACCGGAGCAGTTATCGCAGCCGGAAGTTTTAGCGAACTTTTTTCCCGATTCGACAACCGACCAATTGAAGTCCTATGCCAATCGGTTGACTATCTTTCCCCAAGAGTTCGCAAAAATCGAGGAGTTATCGGAGGCGATGTTATGACGAATGACCACCGCACTCGCATTC
>JAOTSC010000230.1 GCA_030247525.1 bacterium
AAAATTAGTTGGTGCTGTACCGATGCGGAAATTGCGGCTTACCGACAAAGGGAAAGCGTGGGCAGGCATCACGATTCGTGACCCCGAACTATTGGAAATAACCGAACGAATGATCGAAGCATTGCGCTGGCAAGGTCCTTGTGAACTTGAGTTTATGCGACATGAACAAACCGGTCAATATTTCCTTATCGAGATCAATCCCCGTTTCCCGTCATGGTGCTATTTGACCACCGGTTCGGGACAGAATTTACCCTATGCGGTGATGCAGCTTGCATTAGGTAATGATCCCGGTGTTCTTCCCGATTATCGAAGCGGAGTCACATTTGCTCGACATGCCGTCGATATTATTTGTGACTTAAAGGCGTTGGAAGGTTTGACTGTTCGCGGCGAAGTACTGTACCGCACCGAACGCGATGGGAAGGAGAATTTGTAACATGACATCCAGTACCGATACTGCCAAACACCGGAAAGAACTTTGGGAACACCCGACGATTGTTCGTCATGTGGTTGGATTGACCAACAAATTCGGACGCAGTCCGGCGACATTACCGTATGGCTCGATTGATGGTGTTCCAGTCAGTCAGATGGTAAAAGAATACGGTTCACCCCTCTATGTTATATCGGAATCGACGCTACGCCGAAAATACCGGATGTTCATGCAAGCGTTCGGACCGCGTTATCCACGGGTGCAGTTGGCATACAGCTACAAAACGAACTACCTCGATGCAATTTGTATGACCCTTCACAGTGAAGGCGCTTGGGCGGAAGTTGTCAGCGGTACCGAATATGAAATGGCAATCCGGAACGGAATTCCCGGACCACAGATCGTATTCAATGGACCACAAAAGAAGCGGTCAGAACTTCGACATGCAGCGGAGAATAATTCGATCATCAACATCGACAGTTTCGATGAATTCTATCTGATGGAAGAAGTTGCAGCCGAAATGGGACGCAAAGTCGAAGTAGGAATTCGTATCGCTTTGATGTTGAACTATCCTCCGTGGTCGCGGTTCGGTTTTTCTTACGAAGCAGGTGAGGCATACTCAGTTGCCAAGAAGATAATTGAAAGTCCGAATCTCGAATTAGCTGGATTGCATTGTCACATTGGCACTTACATCGACGATGTGAATATGTACACCGCACAGGCGTCCAAAATTGTCGAGTTTGCCACCATTCTTCGTAACGAGTTTGGTATCAAGTTGAAGTACTGGGATTTAGGGGGCGGTTTCGCTTCAAAAAACACTTTACACACTGCATGGTTACCCGGCGAACAGACCTGTCCTGATTTCCACATGTATGCCGAAGCGATTTGTCCAATTCTCTTGAATGGACCGTATCAGGGTGATGAATTGCCGTTGTTGATGTTCGAGCATGGTCGTGCGATGGTCGATGAAGCGATGCATTTGGTTGTAACAATTATCAGTCAGCGCCGCTTAAATGGTGATAAAAAGGGAATAGTGATTGATGCCGGGATCAATCTTTTGTCGAATGTGTATTGGTACAAATACGATACCAGAATGGCAAGAGAAGCAGGTTCGACCTCGGAAGGAACCACGATTTTAGGAAATCTATGTATGAACATCGACGTCTTGTCAAACGATACGATTTTACCGTCGATGCGATCGGGTGACCAACTTGTCGTAAGAAACATTGGAGCGTACAACTTCACCCAATCGACCCAGTTTATCCACACTCGCCCGCCGGTGATATTAATAGATGAGCAGGGGCAAACTCATATCGTCCGACGTGGCGAGTCTGTGGAGTATTGGAAACAATTGGATCAATTACCCGACCACCTCAAGCGAAGTTAGCGCAATTCGCAAATGTTACAACTAACTAAAGACATCCTAACGGCGTATGGAGCAGTATTGTTCAGCGGCAGGAAACGCACCGGTGTGTTGTTTTTTGCCGCGACTATGCTCCAACCACATCACGGACTCTTTGGTTTACTCGGAGCATTGACTGCTCACTTTCTCGCTCAAGCGTTTTTTGTCGATCGCAGCTATATCAAATCAGGAATATTCGGTGCAGCTGGACTGCTAACTGGTCTCGCCTTGTCGTTGTATCTCGAACCGACTTACACCCTCTTTCTTTTAGTACCATTGAGTGCTGCCTTTGCTACCATTATCTGTGCCACCTTGGTCTCTTGGTTAGGATGGACATTCGGTTTACCGGTTACTGCCCTACCTTTCGTATTAGCAACTTGGCTTGGATTGTTAACATCCCGTTTGGCTCTTGGCTCAGCGTCGGTTATCGAACGGACATCGGTTGAAAGCTTTCTTCCCATATTAGCGAACGTCAATATCTGGTTAGCAAACAACCTACCGGGAGTTGTAAAAGACTTTTTACAGGTGATCGGTGCTACATCCTTACAGACCAGCATCCCGGCTGGAATTCTGATTTTGGTCGGGGTATTACTTGGCACTCGAGTGACTGCTTTTGCAATGATTATCGGAGCAGCCGTCGGATTAGTGTTTATTCGATTACTAACAGGAAACCAACTAAGCCCTCACGAAACAGCATTATCTGCTTTCAATTGCGTCTTTACCGCGGGAGCGCTGGGAGGTGTTTTTGTTTTACCAAACCGCAACGGAATTCTCTTTGCACTGTTTGGAGTGATTCTTGTTGCAGTGTTATCGGTAGCGACGATGACACACCTACAAGTAATTCAGTTACCGCCGTTAGCATTTCCATTTGCGATCGGGCTTCTCTTACTGCTTTGGCCGATTCGATCTGGATTGTTTCGTGGGGTTTACATTTATCCGTTAGCGAGTGTTGGTACTGCGGAAGCGAACTTACGCCAGTATTGGCGCTGGTTGCGTCGAATTGGGCAACCGTTCACCCAATTTCGGATGCCGCATTATGGCAGTTGGGCGATCACCCAAGGGATTGACAGCCAACCTACCCACAACGGTATTGGAAAATTCAGTTACGATTTCATGTTGTTGGATGAGGTGGGAAAGTCAGCAAATTATCCCGGATTATCCTTAACCGATTACTATGGCTATGGTCTACCGGTACTTGCTCCGGCTGCTGGTACTATCGCTGCAGTCTTGAGTAATGTGAGCGATAATGCTCCACAAAATGTAAATACCGAAATTCCTTATGGAAATTATGTCTCGATCTATCATGCTCCGGGTGAATATTCTTTGTTGGCTCATTTGCAACCGAATAGTGTAAAGGTCGTTGTTGGACAACCGGTTACTGCTGGACAAGAAATCGCCCGGGTTGGTAATTCGGGTCGCTCTCCCGAACCACACTTGCACATTAATCTGCAAACCGATTGGTATCCCGGCGCTCAATCAATTCCCGCATTTTGGAGTGGTCTGCTTGCCAAGCGTCAAAAAGATTACGTCTATCTCGCAAAGGGCAATCCACAACAAGGCGATTTGGTTAGTGATTTCTTCTCGACGAATACAATAAAGTTGGAAGATTATTTCCCGTGGCATGTCATCGGAGCGGAATGGCAATATCAGGTGAAGCGGGGTGCAACCCATCGTCATGAGTCGTTTAAGAGTAAAGCAGGTCTTTACGGCCGTATCCTGTTGGACGACAACGAACAGGTTTTGTCAGCATTCCGAACGTCAGGCCATTGGCAACTCGATGCACTTGATGAAACCGATAGCAATTTCATTGGGGCTGGTAAACGTGGAATCTTGGCGATGTTAGCGCCGGGATTGACTTGTCTGCCGTTGTTCTATGGCGTCAAGTACACGTGGGAAATCGATGTCCATGGATATCTCTTGGCAAATCCCCTGCGGAGAGTTTTGGAGTTGCCGGGGAGTGGCACAGCGAAGGGAGAAGGGTATCGCTTCCAAACCGCCGCCGATGGTTCTCGATTGCTATGTGTAACCGTCTCAGTGACTACTGCAGCTGGACACACTTTCCGTTATGAGCTAACTTTCCGACAGTATGTCGGATTAGTTGAAGCGAAAATGTACCGAGGGAAGAATTGTGTTTTGGATGCTTCACTCTTACGCTATGATTCACGTTTGTTCTCATGGACTAACCCTGATTCAGCGAATCACTAATAACTTCTCGAATAACAAGAATCTATCTCACAATTGGTAGCCGCGGGCTTTAGCCCGCGTTTCATCAGTTTGTGTAGCCTGTACGCGGGCTAAAGCCCGCGGCTACCAGCTTGAAGTATGAATAGCAAGATAGCCTCAAGTAGTTTTCCCATAAGCACCTACAAGGAGAGTATAGCATACGCACCTTGTATTCGTGAGTGAA
>JAOTSC010000231.1 GCA_030247525.1 bacterium
CACATCTCCATATTAATCGACAATGATAGAAAGAATCGGGCCAATTACAACCTGACGTTTATCGATGAAACGACCGGTTGGTTATCTGACGGGAAAAAACTCTTCAAGACTTCGGATGGCGGATCCACCTGGTTGGCAACAAACCTTGAATTTGAGTACGGTATTGGTAAAGTAAAATTCATCTCGCAAAAACTTGGATGGGTAACTCATGGAAAGGATCTATTTAGCGTTACAACCGATGGCGGAGTAACGTGGATAAAACGAAAAACCGAAGAGATGAATTATCTACGTAATCAACTATTTGTCGATACCTTGATAGGGTGGTCATGTTTCGGGGATGATACGCTTCGGAAAACAACGGATGGAGGCATTCATTGGAACCCTGTCCACTGGAATCCTTCACAAGGATATGAGACTTTCACATTTCTCGATGCCATGAACGGTTGGATTGTAACACAACGGGAAACCATGAGAACGACCGACGGTGGCATTTCCTGGCTGACATATCCAAACCATGAGTATATGTACCCGCGCTTAGTCAAGTTTATCGATCAAAATCGTGGTTGGATAATAAGTTATGCGTGTAACATTTCAAGAACGACTGATGGCGGAAAAACGTGGATAACCTTCCAGAAACAGACAAATGATAACGAACATGAAAACATTGAAGACTTTCATTTCGTGTCACCTACTCACGGTTGGGTCGTAGGGAGATATGGATTGATAAAGACTACGACCGATGGAGGGGAATCGTGGATAACGGTTTCTTCTGGATCGACTGGTAACCTTACCCAAATCGCCTATCTTGACACTCTTAGGTTGTGGGCATTGGGATACGAAACGGTACTTCACACCAGTAATGGCGGGCAAACCTGGCTCACATTATTCCAAACGCCAAAAGACAGTTCTCTAAGATTTACTCACATATCCGTAACCGATTCTATTTGTGTTATCAATTGCATCTATGGATCGGGATATATTTCCTTCGATGGGGGAAAACACTGGGACAAGCAAAATGCGCCTGCCAGTATCTACCGAATCAACCTGATTGATTACTTTGATCGTTTGAATGGGTGGGCTGTTGGCGCTTCGGGGACAATTCTTCATACTTCAGACTGTGGAATCACTTGGGAAGAACAATTTAGCGGCACCAACAAAAATCTCACCAAGATTAAGACATTTTCCAAGAATTGTGTTATCCTCACTGGTGTAGAGGAACGATATAACAATTCGATTAATCTGCTGTTGTATACAACCGATGGTGGCGTGAATTGGGAGCGGATGGAGGAGGAGAATCTTACGTTATCCATTTCCAATGCCCGATTACACGATCGGGAAACACCGTTTGGTTCCTACAATGTGACAGAATCCGCTTCGGGTATTATCACCATTACCAATTGTAAAGAACTGAAGTACGAGTACCGAGGCGAGTACAGCTACACTATCGGTGATGTGACATGGACACTTGTACGCAGTCAACCCAGCATTTATTTCAAGAAAACCGGTATGAGTTTAATGCAATCCTATCCACTGGTGGTGAATAGACTAAACGCGATGACATTTATCAACGAGCGGAACGGCTGGATTGTCGGCGACGGGGGAACAATCTTGTACTATGGGCTTCCGCGCAAGTAGAGGAATAGGCAGGTTTGTCGACTGTCGATCAGGTCAATTAGATGTTTGCAAGTAACTCGTAACAAACCCGCGACGGTTTTAACACGGAAGTATTTCTGGTAGCAGATATCGTAAACAATAGCTCTCAAGTTTCTCATCATTGCAGTTCGCTCCAATTTCCATTGCAGATTACGGAGCATTTCCATTCTTTCTGTTTCTGACGTTAGAATGAATGACGATTGTTGCAAGTACCGGCTCATCACGTGTACTGAGACCACCCCCCGCTACATTCAAAAAAAAGACCCACTAACCACGAAGCCTTTTTTTCGTTATACCGTGATGAAAATCACAACTCAGCACTGTCGAAACTTGAAAACAGTTTGGGCATATCTCATGATTACTTTTCGTCAGTATATCAATGCGCAAGCAAGCTGTTACAAGGCGTAGGATAATAATCGCGATCAAGCATAATGAATTTGAACGGACTCCGCAATCACTGTTGTCAGCACACAGACAGAATCGTCAGTTCGGCGGTTTGATCACAATTCCAACAGTATGCTATTTCAACAACACCATCTTCTGCGTCTTCACAAATTCTCCGGCTTGCATCCGCATGAAATAGGTTCCCGATGAAAGATTCTTACCATCGAAGGTTACTCGATAACTGCCGGTTTGCTGTTTTTGATTCACGAGTGTAGCCACTTCCCGACCAGTAATGTCGAATAGTCTTAGTTCGACCATTCCCGGTTTAGAAAGTGAGTAGGAAATAGTGGTGGAAGTGTTGAATGGGTTGGGGTAATTCTGCGACAACAGATATTCATTGGGAATTGATTGCTCGCTCGAAGTAACTCCTGTAGAATCAGTTTGAAAAAGGCAAATAAAACAGTCCGCAGAACCTCCGTTATATGAAGTATCGAACCCGCTAGTAGTACGCGGAAAATCGGTTGAACTTGTACCACCTACACATATTACTGATTCACCACTTCCACAACATCCGCGAGCATCATCTCGGTTAGTTCCGCCTAGGTACGTTGAAAACTGCAATTGAGAAAGGGAGTTATTTAGAATTGATACATAGCTATCGGTTGATCCTTGTAAAATACGGGATATTGCCGTAGTTGTTGTTGGTAAATCACTACTATAAGTCGTACCAAAAACAGCGATTTGACCATTTTCTAACTTTTCCATTCCTTGCAATTGATCCGAAATTGAACCGCCCAGATAGGTACTTTGCAATAGTTGCGAAGCGTTACTATTCAGTCTTGCTATGAATAGATCTCCACCATAATCACCTTCGCCGTTGAACGTTGTATCATATGCAACCTGAGTTACGGGAAAATTGCCATACGCTTCACCTGCAACAATGATATCACCATTAGTTTCTCTCAATATGCACTTACCAACGGATGCACTATCATTTCCTAAAAATGTACTAAACAACAAATTCGATCCAGAACTATCAAAACAAGAAATGAAGCACTCTCCATTCCATCTCGAATTATTACTTGAATAAACTGAATCGTAAACGCCGGGTGTTGTTGGGAAGTCAGAGCTGGTCGTCCATCCAGTAACAGTAACTTCAAGGTGTGGGCTCACATAAATAGAGCCGCAAACCTCATCTAAAGTACCACCAAAAAAAGAACTATATAACAACTGAGACCCTGTGCTATTTATGTGAGTAATAAAGCAATCTCCACCCCAAGTAGGAAAACCACTACCACCAATGAAAAAACGGCACCAAGCATTATTCGTTGTTGGATAATCTCGACTATTTGTCATTCCTACGACAAAAACACCTTCAGTGTTGTCTGTTGCGATATCGTATGGTTGTTCTTCATATGAACCTCCAAGATAAGTACTATAGAGTAATTGCGATCCGGTCGAATTTAAATGAGCAACAAAGCAGTCTTGTGTTCCATTTAGCTGTAAATCACCGACCCCCGGAGTCGTGGGAAAATCTGTACTCATGGTTATACCAGTGACAGTGCAATTTCCGTTACTTTCATTTGCTATCGCAGTCCCATAATCCCCATTCGAACCTCCTAAATAAGTAGAATATATTAGTTGTTGGTTAGTAAGATTGAGTCTGCTTACAAAGCAATCCAATCCATGAATCGAAGTATCTATCGCACCGATAGAGGTCGGGAAATCAACACTTGCAGTATATCCACTAACAATTATTCCGTTTAAACCATCGTTTGATACTGTATAAGCAAAATCGTTGCCACTTCCCCCTAAAAACGTACTGTAAATGAGGGGATCGATGCGGAGGGTGAGATTTGGTTGGTAACCATTGGGGAGTACTATGCCGAACGTGTTTTGGTCGGTGAGGTGGAAAGCCGCATCGATTTCATTCCGGGTACCATTTGCCGACACTTGATACACACTTGGCAGTGCCGTTCGCAATTCTCCCAATGATGTTGGCAGGAGAAGCTCGGCAATGGGCAATGGGGATTGGGCAATGGGGGTTCCATTCGTAGGGGTTCGGGATTCGGTATTCGGGGTTCGAGAAGAAATTCCTACAGTGGTTCGCGACTCGGGAACCATGTCGCGAACATTTTCTTTTCCATCACC
>JAOTSC010000232.1 GCA_030247525.1 bacterium
TTGCCTTCAACAGGTGTCGAAGATTGGTTCGGAGCGATGTGCAAATCGGTTCCCGTATCGTCTACGAAACCGGGGTTGGTTGCCCATGAGGCGGCATCAACTAAGGATGCTGCTTGCCAGTTTGCCAACGTAGCTTGGTCGGTATTAAAGTAACCCGTGTAACCATTTGTCGGGTTAGGTACATAGTACACGTTGTTATCGGAGGTTAAGGTACCGCTGCTGCGATAGTAGGCATAGTGCTTACTGGTCGATGCTTGATTCGGGGTTTTGTTGTACAGAATGTTGTTCCGGGTATTAAACGTACCGGTAACCGTGTACAAACACGCCGAATTATACATCAAATCGGCACCTTGGTTGTACAAGCCTTGGTTCAACAACACACTATTGTTGTCAAAATTAAACGTACCTGATCCGGTCAAATACGCGCCATACATGTAAAAAGTGGCGACGTTTGTCGTTCGGATCGAAGTCGAATTGACACTGTAAATGAAGTTGTTGAAAATGTTGTATGTGTACCCCGAAGTATGTGCTCCGTAGTACCCGTAGGCGGCATAGTTCGTCGTCGTCGTTGACGTGGAGTGAATATTGTAAACACGGTTGTTGTAGAAGTTATAGTTTCCACTTTGGTAATAAGCATACACACCATAAGCAACTGCGCCGATAGAAGTGACATTAGCCACATCGATATCGTGAACACTGGCATTGTTCTGGTAGTACATGTACAAACCATAACTAGCACCGGCACCACCGATATCATCGACTCCGTTGGAACCGATAACAAAGCGGTTGGTATTGCCAGTTCCTGCAACGGTACTACCAACTTCGGTTCCGAGATCGGGATAAGTCGTTGAGTAGCCGTAAATGTAACCGCCATAACGCGCATTCGAAATCTTCAGATTCAAATACTTGTTATAGTGATTAGCACCGGTCGAGCTTGTCGGTATCGTCGTATAGTATTGCCGGATACCACGAGTGTTCGCGTTGGTACGATTCAAAGTAATCGTAGCATTTTTAATCGTATTGTAAGAGCTGCCGTCCGTAGCGTTGGCATTGGTGATCCAATATCCAAACTCGACATCGGTAGTTCCCGGATCGGCGACATCGATACCATCGAAGATGATGTAATCGGCACCGCTGATTAATACGGTTGCGTCAGTTGCGCCGGTTGTTCCTGCACCATTCAACACGACCGCGGCGGTTTCTTTTTGGAACGTAACGGTATTCGTTGCCGAAGAACCGTTTAACACGGGGATCGTGATTCGTTCGGAGTAGGTCCCGGGACGAACGCTGAATACAACGGGACCGTTAATCGAATTAGCGACCAACGCGTTCACTGCATCGGTAAATGTTGCATAGCTTGGAGAAACACCACCGATTGTATAGTTCCCAGACATCGGAGTCGCACCGATTGTCAAGAAAGACATGACAGCTGAGTTTATTGTTGCATTCGCTGAGTTCCGCGAGACAACCCGCCAGTAGTACACCGTGTTGTTGAGTAACGGGCTTGCCGGTGTGTAAGACGTTCCCGCGGTATGATCGGCGACTAATGCACCAGCCGCTAAGTTTGTGACATCAGCTTGTAAGGTAGACAAATAGACATCACTGCTTGCAACACAACTATTGTTCGTCCAACTCAAAGTGGGTGTTGCTGCGATACCGGTTGTTCCACTTACTGGTGCATGATTCAAGGTGTTATGGCAAGGAGGATTGTACTCAATGGCATAATTGGTCAGTCCGCTAACTAAGGTCCCTGCGGCAATTATATCGAAACCATTAGCTCCGATATCATCGATACCACCGTAATAAGTCGCACCGGTCAAAAGGGTCGTTAACCTTCGGTAATTAACCTGTGCACGACCATCGGGATAGAGCACGATTTGCCATGTACGAGTGTAACTCGTATCTGCACGATATGTTGAATTAAACCACCGAACATCGATAAACGAAACCACTAATCGGGTTGGATTTGAGAGCGTCTGGTACATGTATCGAGACGCGATTTCTTTATAGTTGTCATTCGCTGTACTGGAACCTTTTTGAGGTACGATCCAATCGTAGTTAGTAGTAGGCAAGGCGGTTGTATAACCTGGACTCCCTGTAAACGTAATGAATCCGTTTGCACAGATATTAAACGTAGTATAGTTCGTTCCGTAGAAGGGATACGTGAAACCGATCGGCAAACCAGATATGTAACTGTCGTCGCTTGATGCCCCTGCCCAAGCTTCGGAACCAGTTGCCAAAATGTCATCCCAGAAATATGTTGCACCACTAGCTCCATCGCGGGCTGAGTAGCCAACACCATCGGGACCCCATGTCTGGTCAGTTGATGGAGGATTTGTGTCGCGTGGAAGCAACTGTTGGACAAGGGGATCGGCAGCGATTTTTTCACTTTCGCTAACAATTTCACCTTGTAGGATGCGTGAGGCAATCGCTTGAATCTGATCTGGAGTATAGCTCAAAGGAGCCTTATCCGAAGCAGGTAAAGCATTGGCTGCGCCAATCAGGAACAGCAAGCTTAGAAGGAGCAATCCCACCTTACTTGCATGTTTCATTTTTTTACAATTCATAGTTCTTCCCTTTCTTCTGAAAGAAGTGGCTAACAAAGAAGTAAAGCGGGTAAGCAGTGCAGCGAGATCCGTTGAATGAAAATCTAAGGTGTTGTTTTAAAAAAGTCGAAACGAGTTTACGATGACTGGATTTCGATGTCAAGAAAAAAAAACGAATTGAGAATTTTCTCGAGTTGTTTTGAATTTCACAGTAGTTGTACAGCAACAAATTTACTCAAGACTGCAAATCAAGACACTAGATAATACAACCCTGAGTTTTAATGACTTGAAACATCATTCGGGTCAGTAAACCTGATGTGTGACTGCAGTCACGTTTCTTCACAAACCAAAGATAACAGTTCTCAAGATGTATAAAAGAGCATATTGATTTCTCCGGGAGTTGATACACCTCACATAATATCAGAAATCATCGATAGGATTATAGTTGATTTTGATTTTGGCTTTGTGTATATTGCCACCTTGTTTTTCAATTATTTACCACACAGACAGAAGGGGGATAACCGATGAAGAAACTACTACTCGCTGGACTCATAGCAGTATCGGCGTTCATGTGTATTGTCGAAGCAAATGCGGCAATTCCGAAACCAAAAACCGTTTGGGAAATCAAAGCCAAGAAAAATGTTGTCCGGGAATTGGTCGGTGACCAAGGTCAGTTTGTCTGGATCCGGGACGATGATGAAGTTAAAGTGTTTGATGGCATCAAAGGTGGAAAGCTTTGGGAAGGTACCCTTAAAGGATTTAACGAAGATGGTTATTACCAATTGTTAAACACGGACTCCCCAAAGCCACTCTACGTTTACTCGGTAAAAAAAGGTTTGAAGTGTATTGATATTGCGACCGGTAAGGAAGTCTGGGAAACCCAGCTCGAAATCAAAACAAAAAAATTCCTCCGATCCTACAGTACCGAAAACGGTTTTCTGATGGAATTCGATACCGATGAACAACACTACATCCTGCTAAATCTTGCAGATGGAAAAGTCATCTGGGAACACTCCAAATCCGAAGGGTTTACCCCCTATCCAAAATATGTTGAAAAGGGATTACCGGTCATTTGGACTTTTGGTGATCGCATTTTAATGGTTATGAAGAAAAAAGTCAGTTTGATCGATGCAAAGACTGGTGCTGAGTTATGGAAAGCAGAAAAACGCTGGCCTTCGGATGCGTGGGGGGATAACGCAATCCAGGAACAAGATGGCAAGTTGTTACTCTTTTTCGAAGAAGGTGTCGGTTCTGTTCGATTATCGGATGGAAAAGAACTTTGGTACCGCGAAGGAGAAGTCGAAGAAGCAAACAAATCCTTTGTCCTCGATACTCCGGAAGGAAAATTAGGTCTCTTCGCATTCAAGGATGCGCTTCTATGCTACAAAGTCGACGACGGTACGATTCTTTGGGAACACAAAAAGGATATGTCGGAAAGCGACCGTATTATTGGGACGATCGAAGAAGTTTATAGTGTACCCGGCGATGACCGTTTAAAACTGTTTATGTCGTTCCGATCCAGTTTGAATCCATTTAAACAAAAGGAAATGGGTGGTTGGATTACTGCCAATGGCGTCGATTGGAAAACCGGTAAAGTCGTCTACAAGACAGTAT
>JAOTSC010000233.1 GCA_030247525.1 bacterium
GTACTAAAGACTACGAAATACTTCAAGCATTCAATCAAGAATATTGCGGGTACAAAGCTCGATTGATGCTTGAAGTATTTCTCGTAATCTGTTTAATTCGTTCAAGTTCTACCATAAGAAATCGATAACAATACTGGAGAGCAGAACCGATTCAGGAAGTGAGGATGGTATGGTTCAGTTCGCTGGTCCACCCGATCAATTGTACAGCATCGGGCAGGTCAACGCGCTGACCGGAATCCCCAAGCCTACGATCCGATTTTGGGAAAAGGAGTTTGCAGAATTTCTGATTCCACTTCGGACGGATGGCAATCAACGCCGCTATGACCGAGATTCGATCGAGCGGTTGGAGAAAATTCGCCAATTAGTGCACGAGGAGGGATATACGCTCGACGGCGCCCGCCGAAAGTTAGATCAACTCTATGGTCATAACGGATTACCAGTCGTGAATGGCAGTTCGCCAGCGGTAACCGAAACCGACCCCGGATTAGACCGACTTGCCGAGACGATGTCCGACTACTTATTGCGGAAATTCTTCGTGAAAGCCAACGAACGGAGCAACGGACCGTGACGACACCATGATTCCGGCAGCATTTCCGCCGTTACCAAAATAGTTGATCATCACCGCATCTGCGGTATTACCGATCCGGGCCGGGCCTAGCCACCGCGCAGGCCTGCCCGAGCCAGGGGAGGGAATGGATAATGAGTACCCGCATTAATCATAATATCCTGTCGCTGACAGGACAACGCAACATCTATCAAACCCAACAATCGCTTGAAACCGCTATCAACCGCCTATCAAGTGGTCTTCGCATCAACAACTCCTGGGATGACCCCGCCGGCTTAGCCGTCTCCGAGCGCTTCCGAGCGCAAATTGATTCGATGGCAGAAGCCGAAAAGAACATGGAATACTCGATCAATATGTTAGCGACAGCCGAAGGTTCTCTTTCGGTCATCGACGAAAAATTGATTCGGCTTCGTGCACTTTCGGTACAGGCATCCAACGGCACCTTAACGGATAACGACCGGGCATCGCTCGATGTTGAGTTCCAACAGTTAAAGAGTGAAATCACCCGAATCGCAAACGTTACTAACTACAATGGGATTTATCTGTTGAACGGTGCCTATTCCGGTTCCGGTTCCAATGGCATCAAACTCCACATCGGCACCTACAATACCATCGATAACGATTACTACTACATCACGATGGGAAACATGACAGCAAGCGCGTTGGGAATCGACTCCCTCAACGTTCTGAATACTGTCAACAGCCAATCCGCAATCACGGCGTTAGACGTCGCCATCAATTCCAAAGATTCCGAGCGTACCCGTTTGGGTTCTTATGTGAACCGGTTGCGTAATTCGATCATGAACATTCAAATCACGCATGAAAATGCTGTCGCTTCGGAATCGCAAATTCGTGATGCCGACATCGCAGCGGAAATGTCTGCCTTCTTACGCAGCCAAATCCTAATGCAAACAGGCGTATCGATGCTTGCTCAAGCGAATCAAGTGCCTCAGATCGTGTCTCAGTTGGTTGGATAATATTACATTCGGTTTTGCTCACCGCCTGCCGCTGAATTCACATTCAGCGGCAGTATTTTTATATGCAAGTTAATATTCTAACCGATTCATCGATTGCTCTCTTCCAAAAAAAGAAGTATGATATAGAGCTGATTTATTAAACTCTCCGGGAGGAAAAATGAACATTGGTAAAAGCGCAAGAACAGTTATGTTTTTCGCATTACTAATCGCGAGTACTGCCTTTGCCCAATCGGCGATCATCAATGAGTGGTCACAAGGTAACGGCGGCAATAAGGAATGGATCGAAATCCTTGTCGTACAAGACGAACTGGATATTCGCGGCTGGCAATTCCGCGATGAAACCAGTCTTTATACCACATTCAAAGCCGACAACAATATGTGGAGTGCAGTACCTGCAGGTACAATCATTGTGATTTACAACGGTGGTGAAATCGATGCAACAACATTACCGGCAAAAGATTCGTTGATGACCGATGGTAATTTTCTAATCTGTGCAAACGCTAACGATGCGAACTTGTTTACGTTTACTGCATGGGGTGGATTTGGTAACACAAATCAATCCGATTGTCCGAAAATCACCTTGAGCGATGGTACAACTGTCGTTCACGATTGGGATAATGGTAATAATGCAGCATTTTCCGTAAATACTTTGCGACCTGGTAGTAATCAAGCGATCAAATACACCTTTAATACTGCCGAAGGGGTAGGCACTTCCACGAATTGGACTCGTACAGCTGCAACAGCAGGTAATGTTACACCCGGAGCTGCTAACGGTGGTGTGAACACTTCTTGGATTTCGACCCTGCGAGGACAAGTCGATCCGCCGGTTATCGAAAGTGTTGTCCGCCCAGTTTTGAATCCGCCTCCTCATACCGCGATTACCGTAAATGCTACGGTAACCGGGACATCGAATCCAACCATTGCGATCCAGTATAAACTGAACGAAGCTGGTGAGAACCACACCGTTGTTATGACGAATTCCGGTGGTACTCTTTGGACCGGCGATATTCCGGGACAAGCAGAAGGAACACTCGTTTCCTACTATGTTTCCGCTCAAAACTCTGGTTCAAGTAGTGTTCGTTCCCCCTCCTCTGACAGCCGGTTCCGCGTGTACAGTTCAGTGTTGGGCGATGCTGCATTAGTAATCAACGAAATCATGTACAACGTGAATGCATCGAATCAATCGGAATGGATCGAGTTCTACAACAATCTTTCCACTCCAATTGATCTTTCCTATTTCATGTTGATGGATAACAACGCTCGTTCCTACACGATTCCATCTGGCACTACGATTGGCGCTGGTGAATATCGGGTTGCCCCATATAACACCGTGCGATTCACCACCGACTATCCCGATTTTAATACGGCGAATCTGTTGCCACCATTCAACTACGAATTCAGTTTGCCGACCGACAATGTCCGGTTGTTCGATGTTAACGGTAATTTAATCGACTTCGTTTCTTACAACGTTGTCGATCCATGGCCGTCACAGTTAGCGGGTCGTTCAATTGAGTTATCGCGTCCCGGTGCCGACAATAATGATGGCAGCAACTGGTATCGTACTGCCGACTCCTTGGGTACCCCCGGTGAGCTGAATACAATCACTCGTTACTTAATTGGTCGCGCGGTTCCCGTAACCAATCCCGACGGGACCCGTCAAGGCGCATTCATTCCGGAAATTCCCAACGACCCGCGTACCGGTGGCTTACCACCGTTCCATATTGTCTTCCCGGAGCGAACCATTCTCGGCAGCTTTAACCCGAGTGAAGTAACGACAAGTTACTATTCTCGGAGCGAACTTGCTTCGGCTCGTGGCATTACTCTGGAGGAACTACAATTTCCCTCGAATAACACGATCAACCGACTGTTTGAGATTACGGAAACCGGCCGCGTGAATTTCGATGGCGTTGATTTGTATCTTCGGTTTACTACAGCCGATTTACCGGCAGGTATTGTTGACCCGATGACAGCCGACCCGGCATTGATGGCAAGCTATTCCACCGATGATGGCGTTACTTGGCATAACGTCAGCGGTGTTATTAGTGACTTGGGGGGTGGTGTGTATGAAATGCATATCAGCGGGCTTGATCACTTCTCGATTTGGGCATTGGGCAATGCCGGTATCCTTCCCGTTACTCTCAGTTCCTTCTCTGCGCATCAAGAAGGTAGCAGCGTCGTATTGCAGTGGGCGACCGAAACGGAAACCTCAAACGACTACTTTACAATCGAACGTAAGACGGCAACATCCTCCTACGAAGCAATTGCAAATGTCGAGAGTCGTAGTGCAAGCGGTAACAGCACAACTCAACAGCGCTACTCGTTTGTTGATAACCGTGTCGTTGCAGGCGATTACAGCTACCGATTGAGTTCCGTCGACTTCAACGGCGTTCGAGAAGTTCTGCGTGAACGAACTGTCAGTGTTGCTCCGGTAAGCGTTCCAAAGAGCTATGATCTATTGGAAGCCTATCCCAATCCGTTCAATGCGATGAGCAT
>JAOTSC010000234.1 GCA_030247525.1 bacterium
CCCATGTCGTTCGATAAATCGGTAACGAACCTAAGCGTGTGTCGGACCACATAAACAACAAGTGGTTGCCATTTTCACGGCAAAGAGGTTGAATTTGTCCGCCGATGGAGAGTGAATCCGTGATGCTCTTACCATTCGCAATCCATAACGGCTGTCCATTTGAGCCGATCCGCTGAGCATAGCTGTCTTGTTCCGGGGTCGAAGCTACACGCTCATCTTCCCATACAACAATCGCCCCGCCATGTCCGTCGGATGCCAATCGCATTTCGCGTTGGTGTGAGGGTAATACACAAACGGGGGCGCCATTTGTTCCCCAAAGTCGGTTTATCGAATTCGAGCCGGTTACTTTGTTGATGTAGATGTCTTCGTTCGAGTTTGCACTTGGATCAGTCCGGAAATCCTCCCATGCCACAATACAGGTATCTACTGCTGAATAAACAATTCTTGGGTTTACCTGATCGCCTTCCACATTGGTCAATGCAACTCCGGAATCTGCTGGCGCCCAACGGGCCGCGCCAAGAGAGTCGATTCGCTGCATAAACAATTCTGGATTTTGCTCACCGGGGGGAGTATTTCGCCATGCAAGAAATGCCCCGCCGCGACCATCGGGTGCAAGCTTTAGTTTTGCCTGTTCCCCGGGTGCTGTGATTAAAGCATGCCCGGTCGAATCGAATTGTAACGTTCCATTGGCTCGCATTCGCTGGATGTAAACATTCGGGTCACCAGAGGTACGGTTATCAACCCATGCGATCCATGCCCCACCTCGATTATCGATATCAACGGTGTACTCCCCGTTGTAAGGTTGACTCGCTGCTGCGACTGCAACCGGTGTTCCGTTCGACCGGAATCCTGGGGCAAGTTGCCCATTACTCAACAATCGGGTACCCCAGATATCGGCGCTTAATCCACGACGAAAATCTTCCCAGAACAACAAAACTCCTCCGGTTCCACCATCGGGCAGAATTCGAAGATTGATTTGGATATTATTCGCTTCTGCAACTACAACAGCTGAAGTACTGTCGGATTGGTTCGCTGTCCATGCACGTTGTCCAGTTGTCGTAATTTTCTGGGCATACACTGCCCCGCCTTGTGCATCAAACCGATAATCGATCCAAGCGATAACACACCCGCCCTCAACCATTTGGAGCACTGGATCTTCTTGTCGACCGGGACCGTCGTTGACGGTGGTAGTCCAAAGCAGATTACCGGCGGCATCCACTTTCCCCATATACAAGCCGCGAAGACCGTTGCGGGTATCGCTCCAAGCAAAGTACCACGAACCATTTTCGCCCGCTGTCATGGCGCGCTGCCATTCAAGGTGGGTTCCTTGACGAATCCGGACGCCTGACGAATCGTTTGGCCGTTGCAAATTATTCTGCCCAAACTGTGCAAAGGCAGTTGGAACCAGCAAACCGGCAGCCAATACTAGCACCCAGAACAATGGTTTCCTCATTCTTTCCTCCTAACTTCCTTTAGTAAACATGCGTTGTAACGTCATCGGATTTGTCAGCGGTTCTGATTGTGTTCCTATAGAAACCAACACACCGCTTGGTGAAGGATTCCGCCAATCGATCCGAAGTTCGTTCCACCATTCTGACAAAACAATTCGCCAGTCGGTTGGAATTACTTGTTGCCAATCGACTCTCAACGTGATATCGCGTTGAAACATATAAATGATCGCCGAAACCAAACTTACACTCGCAAGGGGCTTTCGCAAAATTTCTACGCCGAGCGAACCAAGTAGCTGGTCGGCAATCCTTTCCCATTCCGGGTTATTAGTGATACGTGACAATTGAATCGAAACTTCTGCCATGATTCCAGTTTCCCTGAGAGCCGGTGTTCGACCATGAATCACCGAGTTTACCGGGAACCAATCGAGAGCGCCAGTCGGAGCCTGATATCGTGCAATGGTAAGTGCTGCAACAGTTTCCGCCCGAGAGAGCCAGCGGGCATCACCGGTTACATTGTAAAGATGCAGCGAAGCTTTGAAGAACTGAATAAAATCACACAAATCTCCTTTATCACCCTTATCGAAATCGGGAGAATCTGCATTTATTAGCTTTCCTTTACAACCGTAAATGCTAAAGCTTGCATCTCGCCACACATTTTCCAGTAGATTCTCGGCTGCTTTCCACCATTGAATTCCCAACACCCAGCCAATCTGTAGGAATGAATACGCGACTTCTGCTTGCTGGGCAGGTGATGTAGCGCACGTAGGATGTAACTCATCCAAAGTTTCATCCAAAACTTTATTAGAGTATTCGTAATATCCTGTTTCAGGAACGAAATATTGTTGTACACTGTCGGCTAGTATTTCTAATCGCTGTACAGCTCCTTGCTCGGCAGCAATAATTGTGTGTCGGGCAGCAACTTCAATTAGAATTACCATTTCAGATAATGAGAGTCTTATCGGATCTAATGACCTAAGCTTATGCCAAAAATGCTCCCAGAGGCTCATTGCATCTGGTTCCTGACGGAAACGAGACAATAGCAAAGCAGTCGTTACATCGTTCCGCTCCAATGGAGTCGTTATCACAGGCGACCAGTTTGTGATGATTCGATCGAACCACTCCCGCACAAGTAGTGTTGTAATCTCAAAGTTCTGAGTAGAAATTTCTTCGTCTTTCGAGAGCAGAGAAAGCAACTCATCGTGTTTCTCTTCCCAAGCTGTTTGTAGCATCTTGACACGACTTGCAAGGTCACCAACATCGTCAACGACGATTGCAGCAACGCGGCGCCAATCGTTATTCCACGCGACGAGACAGGGAAATTGTTGTAGCTGAAAAATTGCCAGTAAATCAGGGCGTTCTTCGCACCAAACCCAATCGATTTCCAGAAGAATATCTTTCAAGGCAAGTCGAAACGGATGAAATCCACCACTTGGAGGGTGTTCCGCTGAGAAAAAAAGGGCAAAATGAAGTGGCTCGTTCATCGGGATTGCTTTCGTAACTGTGCGAAGTTTTTACTATTGGACAGAAAGCTACCTGAGTCGAAGATACGAAATAATGTTCCGCAATGTATCAGACGGCAGGGCATTTACAGAAAAAAACGCCATTCGTTCCGATGCCGAAGTGAAGGTTGAATTTCTTACTTTTATCGCAATACTGGCAATTGTTCGTTCCGGTTGATAGCGGATTTCCGGGGCATTGCTCAAACCGAACCCATGACATTCAAAGCAATATTGTCGAAAACTGATTTCTCCCCGAACCGGGTCACCTTCGTCGTAAATCGATTCATAGCGGGCGGTATCGTAAGTTGTGGAGTTCACAAAATAACGTTCGGTTTGAAATGTACGGAGGGTATCGTTGAAAACAGGTGATATCGAATTGAAGTAAACATTCATGGCAGACCAGGTTTCGCCATTCTCTGTGAGTGGTTGTCCATGCATGAACAGGTCGATACAACGATTGACGGCTCCCCGAAGATTGTAAGTCGATGTTCCCCAATATCCTGTTCGATGAGCGATATTCTGCAACGGGTAACCGACATAAACTTGACCGGGAACAACTCGGTCAGTTTCCGGCGGAGTGTGACAGGTTATACAGCGAAATCCATTTCCAACTGACCCAAGCGCAATGTCTTCGGTGTAGAGCTTTCCGGTTGCAATTAGATCGGAAGTGTCGGTCGGGTCGTCACTCTCACAGGATGCTAACAAGCCTGCGAAGAGGATACTCAGAACTAGTAAAAGGAAGTAGCGCACTATTCCCCCATAACTTTAACGATGATCCGTTTCGACCGTTGACCATCAAACTCAGCATAGTAAACTTGCTGCCAAGGACCTAAATCAAGTTTACCTTTCGTAATCGGTAACCAGACTTCGTGTCCGATTAGTAAATTCTTCAAATGGCTGTCACCATTGGTTTCTCCGGTACGATGGTGGCGGTAATCAGAGTACGGCGCTAATCTTTCCAGCCACTCGTCGATATCGGCGATTAGTTCTGATTCGGCGTCGTTTTCCTACACCCCTGAAGTTATATGCATTGCTGTGATTAATCC
>JAOTSC010000235.1 GCA_030247525.1 bacterium
ATAAATTTTATAGTTATGAAAATAAATGATAAGATTAAAGAAAGATATCCAGATTCAACTTATAAATTAAAACAATCAATTGGAATTGATACAAGTAAGCTTTTTGTCGCAAGAACTGGAGTAAGAAAATATAATGATTTAGTTTGGGTTGGTAGAGCGGCAAACTATGCCGCTAAGCTCTGTGGTTTGACTTCTAACGTGTACTCAGTTTCCATTACAAATGATGTTTTCAAAATGTTGAGTGAAGATAAAAAATTTGGTGGTACTCCCCGTCGCTCTATGTGGACAAATGAAATATGGCTTGATAAAGGGATAAATATCTTTAGATCAAGTTGGCATTGGACTTTTTGATGTCATGACAGCTGTCACTATGGCATATTTTGAATTCGATTATAATTATAACCTGCTAATAATCAATAACTAACCTTCTGGCACACCCATTGCTCTATCCTTCTCTGAATTCTCATGTAAAAACTCTGTTCAGAAAGGACAAGAAAAATGTCAAAAATCATCGGAATCGATCTCGGAACGACGAATTCATGCGTAGCAGTCATGGAAGCCGGCGAACCGGTTGTGATCGCCAATGCGGAAGGGCAGCGCACAACCCCGTCGGTCGTCGCCTTTGCCAAGAATGGTGAGCGGCTGGTTGGCGCAGCGGCAAAACGGCAAGCAGTCACCAATCCCCAACATACCGTTTTCTCGATTAAACGCTTCATGGGGCGCAAATTCCACGAAGTGACCCACGAAATGAAGATGGTCCCGTACACGGTCATCGAAGGTTCGGGCGGCGTCGCACGCGTCAAGATTACCGATAAGGAGTACTCCCCGCCGGAAATCAGCGCGATGGTCTTGCAGAAGATGAAGCAGACTGCCGAAGCGTACCTCGGCGAGAAGGTGACCCGTGCGGTTATCACTGTGCCGGCGTACTTCAACGATGCGCAACGCCAAGCGACCAAGGATGCCGGGGAAATCGCCGGACTGACGGTCGAGCGGATCATCAACGAACCGACCGCGGCAGCGCTTGCCTATGGTCTCGATAAGAAGAAAGACGAAAAGGTCGCAGTCTATGACTTAGGTGGCGGTACGTTCGATATCTCGATTCTCGAAATTGGCGACGGCGTCTTTGAAGTGAAATCGACCAATGGCGACACCCACTTGGGCGGTGACGACTTCGACCAGCGGCTCATCGACTTTATTGCCGACGAATTCAAGAAAACGGAAGGGATCGACCTCCGGAAAGACCCGATGGCGTTGCAACGCTTGAAGGAAGCGGCGGAAAAGGCGAAGTGCGAGCTGTCCAGCACCGCGCAGACCGAAGTGAATTTACCATTTATCACGGCGACTGCCGACGGTCCGAAGCATTTGACCCAAACTTTGACCCGAGCGAAATTCGAAGCGTTGGTTGCCGACTTGGTGGAACGTTCGATTGAACCGTGCCGCAAAGCGATGGCAGATGCCAAAATGTCACCCTCTGACATCGACGAAGTCATTCTCGTAGGCGGCTCTACCCGAATCCCGGCTGTCCAAGAGGCAGTCAAGAAGTATTTCCAGAAAGAGCCTCATCGCGGGGTGAATCCCGATGAAGTGGTTGCCATTGGTGCGGCGATTCAAGGTGGTGTGCTCGGCGGTCAAGTCAAAGACGTCCTCCTATTAGATGTGACGCCATTGTCACTCGGCATCGAGACCCTGGGTGGCGTCATGACCCGGCTCATCGAATCGAATACCACGATTCCGGTACGCAAGCAGGAAGTCTTCTCGACGGCGTCCGATAGCCAGTCGCAAGTCGAAATCCATGTCTTGCAAGGCGAGCGGCCGATGGCGCTCGATAATAAGACCATTGGACGGTTTATCCTCGATGGATTGCCACCGGCGCCGCGCGGCATTCCGCAGATCGAAGTGACCTTCGATATCGACGCGAATGGTATTCTCCATGTCACAGCGAAGGATAAGGCGACCGGGAAGGAACAATCGATCAAGATTCAGGCGAGTTCCGGCCTCTCGAAAGAGGAAGTCGACCGGATGAAGACCGATGCGAAGGCGAATGAAGAGACTGATCGCAAGAAACGCGAATCGATTGAATTGCGGAATCGCGCGGACGGGCTCGTATTCAGCACCGAACGGCAGATTACCGAACTTGCCGATAAATTACCAGCGGAAGAGAAAGAGAAACTGACCGCGGCGAAGGATAAGCTCAAGGGCTTACTGGAGAAGCAACCGCTCGATGCCGACGAAACGCAAAAGGCGATGGATGAGTTGAATGCAGTGTGGAATGCCGCATCGCAGAAGCTCTATGCCCAAGCTGGCGCGCAACCCGGACAAGGCGGTCCCGGAGGTCCCGGTTTCGATCCTAACTCGCCTGGTGGTTTCGGTGGCGGTCAACCTGGCGGCGGCTTTGGTGGCGAGCCAGGCGGCAATCAAGGGAGCGGCAATGGCAACGATGGCAAGTCCGACAAGAAGAAGGACGACGGCAAAATCGAGAATGCCGACTACGAAGTGATTAATTAATCATCTCTTGTAAACAACAGAAAGCGGGGTCGAAAGACCCCGCAATCATGTGAGATAAGATGTTTATTGCATATATAGATGAATCGGGGTTTTCATCTCAGGTTGACACAAAACAACCTTTTTATGTTTTGAGTGCTGTTATCATCTCATCAAAATACTTAAAAGCTATGAATAACAAGCTGAGAGAAGAAGTCTCAAAGTTTGAGATAGAGATGAACTTTTCTGCTAAGTCACTCGGATTGGGATCTGAGATAAAAGCAAAAAATTGTATTAGTATGTTGAAAAGGGAAAGAAAAGCTCTTGCTTCAGAATTCGCTCAATGTATATTAAATGCACCTAATCTATATTCTGGTGCAGTGATCAATATCATCATCGATAAATCTGAATACAACAAACGTGGTGTTCTAAATAAAAAGAAGGTGGAGTTTAAGGCGATTGAACTATTATTTGAAAGGTTATCTAAGTATACAAGTTATCATTCAACAGATGACAATGACAACCAGTGTATTTGCATTCATGACGAGAATAAAATTTTAAGTGATGAGATGCAAAGTGAGGCATCACAACTAAGAAAAATTGGGAATTTCGTTACATATTGGAATGAAATTAAAGGATCTAGCACAACAACACACAATTCACTAAATAATATTGCTGATTTTGCTTATAGTGACAGTAAGAATTCTTTAGGTATCATTATTGCTGACTTTTTTGCATCTTTTTTATATCAGATCATAACAAAAAATATGGAAATTACAGATGGAATAATAAGATCTCTTTATAATTCATGTGATAAAAGTAGAAGAAATGGAGTAATCAACGGCTTTGGTATAAAGATATATCCAGAATCAAGTCAACTGTTGTTACCTTTCGAACTAAGAAAGAATCGTCATTTTCAACTAAGCTAAATTTCGATTACAAAATCATATCTACCATTAGACAGATCTCTGAAATGCGCGATTCATTTGACAACTACCCGAAAAACAGCGATAAACCATCCCCACAATAACGGTCGCCCTCCTACCCGACACACAAACAGGCGGACATGGAAGTTCGCTCCTACCCACAACGGATTTAGAGGTCGTTCGCGAACGACCCGTTATATTTTCGGGCGGTTCCCGAACCGCCCCTACCCCTCTGTTTATTGGAGGTTGGGCACTCTTGCCCGACTTTTTCTTTTTGGGGCGTATTGCAATACGCCCCTACTCGTTGGTGGTTACGGGCTTCCAAGCCCGTTATTCTTTTCTGGGATTGCTTCGGCGCAAAGCGCTCTCGCAATGACAAAACGGGCGGACGTGGGAGTCCGCCCCTACCCAACGCCCGTACGTTGGACATTCTGTCCAACGGGCTTATCGTTGGTGATTTCGGGTACCAGAAGAGCTTGTTTTTCCT
>JAOTSC010000236.1 GCA_030247525.1 bacterium
GTTTGAGCCGCAGCTTGCGGCGCATTCGCAAGATGCAGTCTCCCGTTTCCAGCATTTGCGTTCCATTCTGCTCCGGTCTGGGCATCTGTCTTCGCAGCATCAAATAACTTCGTTTTCACTTGAGCTGGAGTCAAAGTTGGCCATTTTTGGAGCAAGAGTGCAACAGCGCCGGTTACTTGTGGAGCGGCATACGAAGTTCCTAATGTCACGACGTAATGCAGCCCGCCCGGTAGTTTCAACGTATCGTTAACCACCATGGTACTTGGCAATGCGACTCGCTGAACACTGGTCGCTGCGATGATATCCGGCTTCTCGCCGCCGGTTCTGGTCGGACCACGCGAGGAACCGCTCCAGAACAAGCCATTGTTTGTAGCGCTGCCTCGGCTATTCGAATTCATGTCGGTGTATTGTCCACCACTGTAATATGCACCTACTGAGATTGCACCACTGGCAGTACCCGGCATCGTTAACGTCCTGGAGGTCGATGTTTGTGAGGTAAAACCAACTGCAGTACCTGAATTCACCATCCAAGCGTCCCATGCACCATCCCCGCCGTTCGCAGTGCGAATATATTCAAAGGTCCAAGTACCAGCGGCAAGGAAATTTCCTAAGGAACCATACATATCGACAACAATGTGCTTAGCGCTATTAGTCGGCGTTCCTAACGAGTTGGTGGCATTGTAGACATCGACAGTATCGTTGCCGGTAAAGACTGCCTCTGCGTCGGTACCACTCACATAATCGAATACTTGAGCACTGGGGCTGGTGATTCGCAACGTAAATGCATCGCTGCCATGATGCCAGATATCAAAAAGTGCGTTTGCACAACTGGCGGCAACGCTGAAGGTCGCCGTTTGACTGCTACTTGGGGCTACCGTTCCCATCGCACGAACATTGGAATTGCCACTGTTTCCACAAGCTGTAACAATAATCTTCCCTGCTCCACTTTGCGCGGAAAAGTACTCCTCATCTGCCCGCGAGCCATCATGAGCGCCCCAATGACTCCCCAAGGAAATATTGATAACGATAGGTTTTCCTAACGCATTCGCTTTTTGAAACATCCAGTTCACTGCATCGACCAAGTCAGTCGCAAAAGACAATACTGATGTTCCCCGGGTTCTAACGATAAGCAAGTCGGAACCGGGAGCGACTCCCTTTGCCAATCCGCTTACGTGACCCGAACCATCGCTCGCTGCAATCGATGCAGTCGCAGTACCATGAGCGAAAGAGCTCGATTTCATACTGGTGACAAAACCGGCTGGAGTACCATCGATCTCATTATTGATATGAGCATTCGTGTACTCAACACCATAAGAAAAACCACTCGGATGCACTCTACCACCGGTAATCGAACCTGGCATATCCCACAGGTATTGGATCCGGGAAATCGCGGTATTGTCGTCACGACGGAAATCAAGGTGCGACCAATCGGTACCGGCATCGATAACTCCGACGATTACATCGGTTCCGTCATATAATCCGTGTGCTGTTGCTGCGCCATTCCCGATCCACAATCCGCCGCCGGTGCTGGTATCAGCGTTCGAGATTGCATCCAGTGGATATACCGGTGGTGCCGATTCGATGAAACGTACACTTGGATGAGAGGAAAGCGCGGAGATTCTGGATACCGGGATTTGTACAGTTTTCCAATCATGAAACACCGTACCTACTTTACCTCCCAACGCTTCGATGTCTGTGATCGATACTGATCCGTACACAAATAGTGGAGCGAGAGTTTCACCGGTTATAACATCAGTTGTAGTTAGACTGGAAAGCTTGTCTGAACCGCTACTCGCGGCTTTCATCACGATGGCAGTCAGTGGAGATATTTTATCTCGTTGCTCAATCACCATCGGAGTGGCAACTGCGCCAAAACTCAGTTTTACAACAAAGAGCACGATAACAAAACGAAGCAGAGATTTCATGTTTACTCCGGGAAGTATAGTATGTCAGTGAAAACGAGCTATCGAGGAAAATCAAGGCAACTCTCTTATTGGTAAGTAAAGCGAAAAACAGCAGGGAAACAATGAGGGAGTAGGAGAGTCGTGAGAAAAGTGATGTGATTTAGATCATCTCATACATACGGAAACATCAAGGGCGACCTGTTCCCAGATCGCCCTTTCAGTCATCCTTTACGCGCACAGGTTCATAAAATCAGTTTTTGGTCATCATACGTTTCTATCGTGGTGGGAGAGGCCGACCATCACCCTCATACATCAAAATCATAACCTGACCATCCGTCTCCACACAACGACAACGTCTCATCCTTTGCAACACCGAAACACACAATCAACAACGCCCTACTAATAGGCAACCTCTGTGCCAAACTGATGAATAGTTTCTAATGAGTTGTTATTTAGTATTTTAGGTGCTATTCGTCAGGTTGGATAGGGAAACCTAAGTCAGAAACTCTGCAATTCATGCACTAAGAAAAAGCTGTGATGCACTGTGTAGTATGCAAATTGTGCATTTCTTGCAGAGTCTGATCATCGCACTCCTTTATTTATCTTCACACTTGACTATTCACTCTTCTCTCCTAATGAGTTAGTCATTCCTGGTAAAGCTCTACCTATGTCATCAAACTCCGTATTACATTAATATGATTTGCCCCGAAAACAGGTTTGCGCTATCTTTCGGGCTGGAGTTTAGAATGCGTTGGATACAAATAATACTTGATGGAGTCGGAGTCGGTGATGCACCTGACGCCGGTCGTTTTGGTGATGAGGGGTCAAATACGCTTGGCAATCTCTCAGAATATATCCCATTGCATTTACCAAATTTACAATCACTCGGCTTGGGATGTTTGACTAAAATTCACGGAGTTGAACCCGTTTCAGCACGTAATGTTTATGGGTCGCTCACTGAGAAATCCGATGGTAAGGATTCAACTTCGGGTCATTGGGAGTTAGCTGGTTTAGTAACATCAACCCCTTTTCCATATTTCTACGAAGGATTTCCTGAAACGGTTTTACATGAAATCCGTCGAGTGAGTGGACGAGGCATCTTAGGTAACAAGGCAGCTTCGGGAACCGAGATTATTAAAGAGTTGGGTGAACAACATGTTACGACTGGTGATTTGATTGTCTATACATCGGCAGATTCCGTTTTACAAATTGCTGCCCATGAAGCGATTGTACCCCTACCGGAGCTGTACCGAATTTGTCGGGAGCTACGCCAATTGTGGATGACGGGTCCCTATGCGGTGGGTCGTATTATTGCGCGCCCGTTCTTAGGAGATCCTGGATCATTTTACCGGACACCAAATCGACATGACGAATCGCTTCCGCCCCATGGCGAGACAATCATTGATCGTTTGAAAACAGTAGGTATTCCAACCGCTTCAGTGGGTAAAGTTAGTGATTTGTTTGCACAACAAGGCTTTACCGAGTTTCACCTTACTAAATCGAATGATGAAGGGGTACAAGCAATCTTGCAATGGATGCGTTCTGGTAAAACAGGATTTTTATTCGCCAACTTAGTTGATTTCGATATGTTGTATGGTCACCGTAATGATAAAGAGGGTTTTGCTGCAGCCTTAGAACAGTTTGACAAACAATTACCTGAGATACTGGCACTGCTTGGTAAGCAGGATATACTTGCAATCACTGCCGACCATGGAAACGACCCAACAACTCCATCAACCGATCATTCCCGAGAACGGGTACCTCTCTTGTTAGTTGGAAGTATGTTAAAGAATGACTTTAATATTGGAGTGCGTGCATCTTTTGCTGATCTCGGAGCTTCGGTCGTTGAGGCGTTTCAATTGAGCAATTGGCACGAAGGAAAATCATTCTGGCAGGAGATTCTTCGCTAATCATGGAAATTGTTATCGGTTCAGCAAACCGCGATAAACTGAAAGAGATCGTTGAAC
>JAOTSC010000237.1 GCA_030247525.1 bacterium
AACTGGTTGGCGTACAGTCGGTTTGCTGGTTGGGCGTACCGCTGATTACACAACGCGGAGTCATTGGTGTAACAGTCGCACAGACCTATGCAACAGACCAGATTTACACAAAGTCCGATTTTGAATTGCTTTCGCTGGTAGGCGGATATATCGCCCCGGCAATCGAACGAAAACTGATCGATGAAGAACGCTCTCGAATGGTAAAAGTGATTGAATCGGTGAACGAGAGCATTCTCTTGCTAAACATGGATGGGGTTATTGAATACGTTAATCCCGCATTTGAAAAGCTTACTGGTTTTTCATTTGGTGAAGCTTATCGTCAGCTCCCGATCACACTACTGCGGATAAATGAGGACTCTCCTGATTCAAATTTCACTCCAATGCAGCATGTACTATTGGGTAAAGAGTGGCGTGGTGCACAAACCCACCGAACAAAGAACGGCGAGGTTTTGTTTCTCGACGTATCATTAGCGCCACTCTACGATAACAGCGGGAAGCAAGTTAACGTGATTGCAGTCTGTCGAAACGTTACTCACGAACATGCCCTCGAAGATCAATTACGGCAATCTCAAAAAATGGAAGCAGTTGGTTTATTGGCAGGCGGGATTGCACACGATTTTAACAATTTACTTACTGCAATCATGGGGAACATCAGTTTAGCAATGATAAGTCCACCCGACCGGTTGCAATCCTGTTTACTCGATGCGGAGAAAGCGGCAATCCGCGCATCGGAAGTGGTGAAACAGATTCTCCTCTTCAGTCGTCGTTCCGGGGTTCAATTGAAACCGGTTCATCCTGCGGTTTTGCTGGATGAAAATGAAACAATCCTCAAGAACACTATCGACCGTCGGATTGACGTTTCGTATTCAACTACCGGTTTGAATCGCGCAGTGTTCGCCGACGCGAGCCAAATCCATCAAGTATTGGTGAATCTTTGCGTAAATGCGCGTGATGCAATATTCGCAATTCCACCTGATATGCAGAAACGGAACTGGCGAATAAAAATCGCTGCGAGTGATTTCGACGCTGATGAAGAGTACTGCCTCTTGCATCCCGATGTAAAGCCAGGCGAATATGTTAGATTCTCAGTATCTGACACTGGTATTGGTATGACACCAGACACCCTGCAACGAGTGTTTGAACCGTTCTTTACGACGAAAGCCGCCGGGTCAGGCACCGGGTTAGGATTAGCATCGGTGTACGGTATCGTTAAGCAGCATAACGGTTGGCTCGATGTCGAAAGCGAATTCGGAAAAGGAACAGTCTTCTCGTTCTATTTACCGTCGACCAAGTTAGAAGCACCTCAAACTGAAACGGGTATTGACGAAGAATTGGCAACCGGCACCGAAACGATTCTATTGGTCGACGATGAAGAGATGATTCGAACTCTCGGAAAAACACTACTGGAGCAGTTAGGATATCAGGTGTTGCTGGCAGAGGATGGTGCTACCGCACTGGAAGTATATTTTAGTCAACGAGAGTTTATCGATCTTACGATTCTCGACTATTCGATGCCGAATCTTTCCGGGGGTGAAGTACTCCAACAGATTCTCGTGTTGAATCCAAAAGCGAAAGTGATTATGTCAAGCGGGTATACTGCGATGGATACTAAAGATACACCGGACTTCTCAGGTGCTAAGGGATTTGTGGGGAAGCCGTATCACTTATCCGAAATGGCAACAACAATCCGGACGATATTAGACGAGAAAACAGAATAGAATTTTTACGGACAACACGCGGCTCCGGCAATTGGTGATAGAATCCCACTAACCCCGCGATACACCAATACACCCGCCATCACGAAAAGTAGTAACTCACCGAACCGGTTGGCATAGCGTTGTAAACCCACCGGGATCCATCGCAGCAGAATTCCAATACCCAATAGTGCCGGTGTCGTACCGATTCCGAATGCTTGCATCACCAGCATACCGGTTACACTATCGCCCGTCGCCGCTGCGCGAATCAGGATTGCGTGCAGCAGTCCACAAGGTAACAATGCGGCTGATACTCCCAACAGAAATGGCGGCAGAATTCGTTGCACAAGCGTTGTTTCACCGGATGTTATCGAGTAACGTAGCAAAGGTCGCAGAAAACGAGCCACCAATGAATTTGCACCGGATTTTGCCGGAACCAACCAGTGATACAGCAGCGCGGCAGCCATGATAATACCACCTGCCAGCGACACCCAGGCTTGGGTTCGCATCAACCAACCTTGCTCGATTAACCAAGCGCCAATCGAACCGGCAAGAAGACCGGCAAGCGAATAAGAGAGAAATTTACCCAGCACAAACAATGCGGGGGCGGATATACTGGAACGTGATGAGACCGATGTACAACCAAACGCCGCAAGGGGACCGCACATCCCAATACAGTGGAGACTGCCCAAAAGACCAGCGATAAAGGCGGTAGTGATATCGAACCAGAGGAGATCAGACATGGCAATAATGTACAACGACAATAAAGTATACAGAAATAATAAAGGGGTGTAGTCACTACACCCCTTCTGTTGTAAACAACTAAATGCTACTCGGCTTGAGTTAAGTCAAACGAGCGAATCCACTTCTTCGTGTAAGCGATTAACGAATTGCCGGTCGGGTGAACGTCGAATGATGCTGTTTTGTCTTCCTTCACTTGGAATATTGTCGAGCCTTTGTCGACATCGATTCGGGTTAACCGGCGGTTGAAACCAAAACAGATGTCGCCATCCGGCAAGTAGAACGGCGTGAAGGTGACATCGTCGCGATCCCAATCCCACACCTTCTTATCGGCTTTCCATACGACTTTCCCGTCCAAGTCGATTCGCACTAAGCCATCTTCGCCAATACCTAATATGAATTCACGACCTTGTTTGTCCTTGCGATACTCAACACCCAGTACTTTTCGAACATCATACTCAACCGTTGTGGTTATCGTGTAACCAAAACCGTTGCCGGAGTAGTACGAGCTGGAAGAACTGGAACGCGACTTCACGATGAAAACGACACCATCTTCCGGTTTCACCGAACCGACTCCTAATTCCTTAAGAGTGTGTTTCCACGAAATCTTACCATCACGAGTAAATGGGATCGCAAAGATGAATTTACCATCGGAGCAGTACATCGTCTTCCGTTCAGCATTGTACTCCATGAGATAACTCGTTGGATCTTCCTTGAATTCTTTCTCTTTGGTCATATCCCAGACGATGTTCCCTTTTGCTTTGTCAATTGCCAAAAATCCAAACGGCTTCTTGGTTTCGATTTTAGTTTCCTTGGCTTTACAGGAACCGGGACTCGTGCTAAGAGTGTACTTATAAGACTTAAAAGTTCGTCCAATCTGGATGTAGAACGTGTTATCCAATTCGACCAAACCAGTCGCATTGCCGATTTCGGGAGTCTCCCATTCGACGTTTCCGGTTACATTGTCGAAGCATAACATTTTCCGGTCGGCACAGAGATAGACTTTTCCATTGTTGACAATCGGTTGGGTTAAATACGAGTCGGTATACTTTCGAGCGCGAGCCGCATTAATCATTTGGGCAGCGCCTTCAAGGGTTCCACCCATATCACCGCCCGCGGCACCGATGCGATTAAATACTTCATTAAAATCCATCAAATAATCGAAGTAATGCCGCCACACGATTTTCCCGGTTTTGGGGTCGAACCGCACCAACCCTTCACCGGTATTGTTTTCTGCTTCGTACTTGGTATGGTCGTACTTACCCCATTTGGGGGCTTTCACTTGATGATTCGGCTGCGTGTTTTTCACGAGAAAAGTCATCATCCCATTCGACTGATCGAGCGTTTCGTAATAGGTTACACGGATTTTTTTGTATGCGCCGATTAAACCAAACAGTGATGGGGGATTCGATCCACCCCTTAGTAATAC
>JAOTSC010000238.1 GCA_030247525.1 bacterium
AACTATACTCAGTTCCGAGTTTGCACGAATGGCTGGATGTCGCTAGGAACAGCTGAAACCTCGACAACCTATTCCAACACGGCTATCCCCAATGCGGGCACTCCCAATAATTCTCTGATGCCGCTTTGGGATGACATGTATGTCGATGCAACACTCGGGCATTTTATAAAATACCAAACCCTTGGTTTGGATACGTTGGTCGTCCAATGGAATGTTGAACATCTAAGTGGAACTGTGACACAGCAGTACCAAATCATTTTGACAAGCAGTGGTACTATCACGTATCAATACAACACAATGGATACAACTCAGTTAACATACACCATTGGTATTGAGAACAGCACTGGGACGGACGGCCTACAAGTTCGGTTTAATCCGACAACTGCATACGCAACTTCCGGAAGAGCCGTACGATTCTCGTTGCCTTGCAACATGGTTACTTTGACTTCCCCTGCTAACAACGCGATTCAGTTACCTCTAACAACAGTATTGAGCTGGACTGGAAGCACTTGTTCCGACAACTACGATGTGTACTTCGGAACAAATCAAGCACTGGTAAACGGTTTAGATCCAACGACGTTAGTTGCATCGGCAATTACTGCAACGACTTGGGATCCGCCAGGCGATTTGGTGGAAGGAACTTCCTATTACTGGCGGGTAGTTAGCCGCGACACTGCTGTCACTCCACCCGATCTCTTTGCATCGACTTTGTTCACATTCCGAACGTTCTCTCCTGGCATCAGCGGAACCCGGACAATCGGTGGTACTAATCCGGATTATGCAACAATCCAAGCGGCTATCGATGCAGTTAATGCCTCTGGTTGTGGAACTGGCGTCACTTTCTTGATTCGCGGCGGTGTTTATGAAGAGAACCCTGATTCTTTAGTCGCTTCGGCGTTATCAGGACCCAATTCCCCAATTATCTTCAAACCAGCCGATACTCTTGGTGTAACGATCAATGTTACTTGTACTGCTGCTGCACGACAAGCATACGCATTTGTTAATGCGGATAATGTTGTATGGGATGGCAGCCATCCTGATCTGCCAGGCCGGAATCTCATCGCAGTCAATGCGATGGGCACTGATGGTTACTACGGTTTCCGGTTTGCCAATGGCAGCGATGGCTGTAAAGTCAAGAATATCGATATCACTGTCGGCGGCACCACCTCCAACTACCGACCCATCTACATTTATTATAGCACAGCATTGCAACCAGCCGCTGCTTGTATGAACGATACAGTCCAAAACTGTAAGGTGACTGGTGGTTACTACGGCATGTACATCTACGGTTCAAGCACAATGACCCATTCCGGGTTGGTAATCGAAGGAAATGATGTAGTAGATTTCAACTACTACGGGATGTATATCTATTATACAGTGAACTCGAAATTTGCCGGTAATCAGTTACACCGAACCAGTGCATCAACCAGCGCACTTTATGGTCTATACAATCCGACCACCTCCAACGTCGGTAATGTTTTCGACCGGAATTGGATATACGATTTGACACCGAGTGCGACTGGTACAACATACGGCATGTACATGGTCGCAACTGGTACGTTGATCACCAACAACATGATCAATCTCGATCCGACTACCGGCGGCACAATTTATGGCTTGTACTTATCGACAGGTCTCCAACACGCCTATAACAATACTGTCCGCATCGGTGGAACGACGACCGGTTCTTATAGCTCCTATGCTTTATACATTTCCGGTACGAACAGCGACTCAATCGTAAACAACATCTTTATCAACGACCGCAGCAGCACCAACATGTCCTACTATCATGTCGGTGGTTATTTGCCCAATGCAACGACGTTCGCATACAGCAACAATAACATCTGGTCTAACGACTCGGAAGATCCGACTGACAACAAGTATGCAGTGCGAGTCGGAACAGTTAACCACAATACGTTAGGCGATTTGCTTGCTTCGGGAACTTATATTTCGATACGAACTCGATGGGGATTTATCCGAACTTTGTTGGCATTCCCGATCTCCATATAAACCCGGCAGCTAATACTCCCGTCGAATCAAACGGTCAACCAATCGACCGGGTCGCTTATGATTTCGATAATCAGCTCCGGAGTGCAACCGCACCCGATATTGGTGCCGATGAAGGGAACTTCATTGGCGGTGGCGATTTCTTCCGTCCCCGCATCTCACATTTACCATTGGGACGCACCGATGATACCGGACCGCGCGTAGCGATGGCATACATCACTGATAACATTGGATTGGCAACTGGCACGGCTGCGCCAAAGCTTTATTACCGCCGCTCAATCGATCCAACGTTTACGATGGTATCAGCCGACTCGGTACGTCAGGATTCGATTTTCTACTTTACAATTGCTGGACAACCGCTTACTACGATCGTTGAGTACTATCTGGCAGCGCAGGACACTTCCGGTAATCTTGCAACGATGCCCGGTGGTGGGTCGGGACTGAATCCCCCGGGTTCCACACCCCCGGCTACTACGTTCAGCTATGATCTACAGATGGTTATTAGCGGTACTCGCACCATCGGTGGAACCAATCCCGATTTCGCAACGATATCCGATGCTATCGCCGCATTGAACAATCAAGGAACGGGTTCCGGCGTCACCTTCTTGATTCGCGGCGGAACCTATACCGGCGTATCAGACTCAATAACGGCAGGAGCGAATGGCGCACCAAACCGTCCGATTATCTTCAAGCCAGCCGATACACTCGGCGTTGTGATTGAACAAACCCCACTCAGCGCTGGCGCTGCGTTCGGTTTTGCATTAGTCAACACTGACAATGTCATTTTCGATGGCAGCCACCCCGATGCGCCAGGTCGTAATTTCATTACAGTCAACGTGCTCGGTACTTATGGTTACTATGGATTTTTATTCGCGAACGGCAGCGACAACTGTAAGATAAAAAACGTGAATGTCAGCGTTCAGCAAACAACGTCTTCGAGCTTCCGTACGATCTACACCCAGTATCGATCCACTGGATTGCCGTTAGTGGGATGCAGTTTCGATACGATAGAGAACTGTTTCATTTCCAACGGTTATTACGGGATGTATTTGTATTGGACAACCGGCAGCACCTTGAACAATTGGTACGTAGCGAACAACGACGTGTACGATTTCTACTACTACGGCATCTACCACTACTACATGCAGAATTCGATGTTTACAGGCAATCGCATTCACCGTTCCGGCCCTGCGTCGAGTGCGATGTATGCGTTTTATGCGTCTACCGGTACCAATAACAACAGTTACATCGGCAACCGGATTTACGACGTCGGAGCTTCGGGTACTGCTACTTGCTATGGATTCTATTCGACTTCCGGAACCAATCAGTTGATTGCGAACAACATGATAAACATCGACGCCACCGGCGGCGGTGCGGTCTATGGTATCTACAAGAGTTCCAACGCAAATGGTAAGCTGTATTACAACACAGTCCGATTAGGCGGATCGACTGGTGGCAGCTACAACTCTTATGCTCTCTATTATTCATCCGCATCCTTGACCGACTCACTCGCAAACAACATCTGGATCAATGAGCGCACCGGTGGTACTGCAACCCAATATCAAATTGGTATGTATGTTCCGAATACGAATCCGTTTGCATTCTCGGATAACAACATCTATTCCACAGTCAACGACGATCCAACGGATAATCGGCACGCGATACGGGTTGGAACAGCGAACTACAACACGTTAGACGATGCCCGTACCGGTGGATGGACAACCTTCGATGCAAGTTCACTGGGAATTCCGCTAGCGTTTGTTGGAGCACAGGATTTACACATAAATC
>JAOTSC010000239.1 GCA_030247525.1 bacterium
GCATAAAATACGATACCCCAAGAATTCATATTTGTTGGAATCCCTTGTCCGGGTTGCGCGCCGTAGTAAATCGGGAGGAAGAAATTGTTCGCACCCGCATTGTACTGAATCCCGACGGTTGCCGAAACTGAAGCTGAATGAATCCGGTTGTAACCAAACAGGAACATGCGTTCGTTCCCATAGAATACGATTTGGAACTGAACGGTGTCGGTGGCATTGGGATATCGATTGCCATCCCACTGTAACACAAAAACATTATTTGCAGGATAGTATTGTTTATACACGGTCGCTTCCAAGTCGTCCCATAACGGCATCAGGGCATTGAAGGCAAGGTTCGCAGGTAATTGCGAATTCACGTTATAACCGGTGCCAGTAGTTACCTCAGTGAATTTCACAATGCCATTGGTCGATACGAACAGTCGCGAAAAATTGACGCCATAGTAATTGAAAACAAAACCATCCATATCACACATGACGCCTTGGTCGTCACCTGCAACTACTGTTGTACCGGTACTCGTAATATCCGGCCAGAACAGCAACTCCGGTACTTCCGGTTCGGTGATGTCATAAGCGCGATAGCCGAATGCATCAGGCCCCCAAATCTGATCGGCAGCCGGGGGAGTAATGGGATCACGAGGCAATGTTGCGGACACGCCGTCGAGGGCGGAACGGTAACGAATCTCGGCATTCCATGTAAGTCGAGCATCGCCACTATTCTGGAGCGTCAAAGGACGGGTAACAACTTGTCCACGATTTCCAGTAATCTCAAAACTTACTGGATTCGCTACCAAATCGCCTTGTCCCAAAGTGTCGCGAATCGTGGTTGTTTGTCCAGTAGCAATCGAAACCGTATTGCGAATAATCGAATCGGGATAGAAACACGGTCGTGAAATCTTTACCCGCCAATTTCCAACCGGCAACTGCATCGTGTACTGCCCGGCGGCATTGGTTGTCGTATTCCACGTATCATTGATAGCAATCGCAACATTGGATACCGGCGTACCATTCGGTCGAACAACCGAACCACTGAGCGTTCCCGTTCCTGTCGTAGTTTGGAAAAATGCGACGGAAGATTGCGTCGTCGGCGTAAATGCACCATTCCCATTCAGATTAAGTTGGTAACCCGTTATACCACTGGCATCCTCGATTCCGATGCCATATAACGGATTACGCGGCGCAGTGCGATAAGCGAAAGTAATCGCACCTACTGAATCGATTCGTACTTGGAAACTTCCGGCAGTATCGCGGGTGGTTCGGAACAGAATATTCTCGAAGGAAACAATGAACATCCGATTCATTGGTGATGCATAAGATACCGTTCCCTGCGAACAATCGAGTTCGCCCCACAGTGGTGCTATTACCGCATTGGGAGCGGTTTGATTGGGGAAACCGGGACAGTCGCGTGGCCACCACTGCTCATCAGTAAAAGAAAGGAACCCATTCGAAGAAATCGTCACCGAATCGAACACCGTTCCGAAGAAGTTGTATGGAAATCCTAAGGGAACTTTCTGCGCTTGATCGATAGTAAATGGCAACGTTGTTGCACCCGGCGTATTCAACCAATAGTAAGTCGTTGTTTGGTACGGATTCCGGAAGGAAGCAAATGCGGGATTCGATGGATTCGATGCGTTCGGCACTTCGTCGATTGCGTTGACCGTATAGGTGTACGTATGCAGCGTATCGACATTACGGTCGTTATAACTGGTCTGGGCAAAGGGAATCGTCGTTAGAAGCGCACTATTCCGGTAAATCCGAAACGAGGTTCCATCAACTAATGGTGTTCCATCCCGATTCGTGGTTGGGGCTGCCCAAGCTAATCGAATCACCGAATCACCTTCGGCTATCGCCGAAAGATTCACTGGTGACGCAGGTTGCATATTAAATCGTACACCGGTTATATCAGTTGCAAACACCTCGGTTGGCGCGGTAGAGTAAGTCGCGGAGACCCGATAGGTGTGCGCTACATTCTCACCATTACTTCCGATTGAATCGTCATAGGAAAGCGCTGTGGATGGTAGAGTTGCTCGCAATACAGCATCACGATATACTTTAAATCCTGTAAGAATATCAGTTTCATCGGTTCCGGTCGTACCGGGGGGATCCCATGTCAAGCGAACCCGGTCGTCGAAATTCGCGATTGCAGTGCAGTTAGCCGGGGGTAGATTCCCCACTTGCAGAAGCCGAACATTCCGCGTAATCACAGTGTCAGGGGTAACTTGGAATTGAACCGTTCGGGTTTGATAACCCGGCGAAGAAACTTCCAAACTATAAGTTGATCCTGTCAGCGCATTCACGTTAACAAACGAATAACTCCCATTTGCAGGATTCGTTTGTGTCATCCGGCGGATTGGATACGATAGGTTGTAATTCAAAGCGACCTGCGCGGACAGTGGGGCACCAGTAGTCGAATCGGACACTATGCCAAGAACGTTACAGAACGATAAACTTGGGTAAACGTGATAAGTACGATTGTTAATCGTTTCCAAAATACCCCGGTAGGTATAGCCAAATCCGTCAGTTCCAAACCGATTTTCAACGCCGTTCGTTTGCTCGGTTGAAAACTGTGGCGGAACTACACGGCGGAAATTCAAGTAAATTTCTCCGTTGGTTTGTAAGACATACTGGAAGGAAACCGATGTCAATGGAGCACCATAGAACTGAGCGGAAAGCACACTTACGATGAATCGGTTATTCGTGGAATCATACCAGCAGCGAATACTGTCGCGAGACGCGACGAGGTCGGTCCAATAACCAGCAATCAAGTTGTTGGGTAACACAGGATTGGGTATGCCATTGCAAAAGCGAAGATCGGCATCGTCTACAGTTAAACTGCGGGCAACAAATCCATTGGTAGAAATTTGTAACGTATCCCAATACTCACCGAAGAACGGGAACCTAAACGGCAGCGGGATTGGCGCTGAGATTTCGTCGTCACCGTAGACTGCCGCACTGCCACGATTCGCAATATCCACCCACTGAAAACTCGGTAGTGTTTCCGATAAATACATCCCAAAGGGGCGAGGATACACGCCGGTTACATTCGATACATCGGATAATCCCTCATCATATACCGCACGTACGTAGTGTCGATACAGCACACCATTAGTAAGTCCAACATCAGTATATGTTGTATCGGTAGGAAGATTGCGATACCCGACCAAAGCGGTATCGGTGCCGGTAATGCGATAGATATTGTAACCGAAAAGCGCATCGGTCGCATTGCGATTGCGTTCGTACTCGATTCGGGATAAATCGTGTTCGATTTCCTGCAATCGTCGCTCATAGCGAATTCGCCGCTCGTTATGGGATGGTATACGGGAAAGAACATCGATTAGAGCGGTCCGCTCGGAAAGTAATCCCGGCTCGTCGACTGCCGCGGCGGGTCGATTCCAACGCAAGAAGATTTGCTCATTTTGCCCACCGGTGGCGACCAGATTCGTTGGCGCATTCGGAGTTATCGTTTGATTCGTTAGGGCAAGAATCCGGTTTAATGTATCGGTGTTTGCGATGGCAAACTGAGCGGTGGTCGTCGCTTGGTAACCGTTAGCAAAGGCGCGCAGGCGATAGTTTCCGGTCTTCATGTTAGAAAACACCGCATACCCGTCGGCGTCAGTAACCGACAAATAATTCCAGACTCCGTACAAATCGACTTGCGCGTTAGGGATCGCTATCGTAGAGTCGGCATTCATCACCCGCACCGTAACTTGCGCAAGGGATAGTGCGAACCGGACCGCTAAGGAATCAAACGGTACAACGGGATTACCATTACGGGTATACTGCAACC
>JAOTSC010000240.1 GCA_030247525.1 bacterium
AATGGTGTTAGATGCATTGCGCACAGTCCCACCATCAACAGTGAAAACCGGTGGATATGATAGAGGCGAGAAGCGAATTGATGAACCATAAAAGAAAGATTTTTCACGAGCGTAACTGCTCCGATACTTTGCCAAAGCGACGCTCACGGGTTTGATACCAATCAAGCGCCACTGCTAATTCTTCTTTCCGGAAATCCGGCCAATGGATGTCCGTTACGAATATCTCTGCGTAGGCGATTTGCCAAAGTAGAAAATTGGAAATTCGCATTTCCCCCGAAGTGCGAATCAGGAGATCAGGATCGGGCAACCCTTTGGTCATCAATGCATTCGTTACGTCGTCTTCCGTAACAGATGTAACGCCGCTGGCAAGTAGAGTGTTGATCGCATAAATGATTTCCGAGCGACCACTGTAATTTATCGCTAACGTCAACACAATTCCCGTATTCTTCTCAGTCTCCCGGATCGCACGGAACATCTCTTCGCGAGGTTGAGGTGGTAAAGCAGAAAGATCGCCAATCGTACGAACCTTAACATTGTTACGTTTCAAGTCCTCGATTTCGCGATTCATCGCAGTAACTAACAAACTCCAAAGCGCACTCACTTCATCGCGGGGCCGGTTCCAGTTTTCGGTCGAAAACGTATAAAACGTCATTGCTTCGATACCGAGATCCTTCCCGGCTTCAATCATTTCCCGAACCGACTTGACCCCTTCACGATGACCAGCAATACGTGGCAAACCGCGCCGCTTCGCCCACCGGCCATTCCCATCCATAATGACAGCAATATGACGGGGTAACTGCCGGGTTTTCAGCGCAGCAACGCGGTCTTCCCATGTTTGCTTTGGTTTCGTTTGAATCACTCGATGCCAAGCTTCTTCTTTTCAGCGGTCAGTTCTTCTAACTTGCGGAGCAACTCTTTGCGCTTCGCCTCATTACCTTTATCGCCCAATGCAACGATTTGGTTCCCCACCGCTCCAGTCAGGTTCATCCAAGCTGCTTTATTATCCGGTTTGATCTTTAGACTTTGACGAAGCCATTTTTCTGCATCTTCGTATTGCTCTAATGCAAACGTTGTTAAACCCAACAAGTACATCGCATCAGCGTCATTCGCATCAATGCGAATCACTTCCTTGAATGATTTTTCCGCATCTAACAACCGCTTTGTTTTTTCGTCCTTAGCGGTTTTATCATCGACACCTACTTCAAACTGACGCTTTCCGTAGTTAAACCACAATACCGCGTTGTCCGGCTGAGCTTTCAACGCCGTCTCATACGCCCGGGTCGCTTCCTCGGTACGATTCAATTGATCAAGACAAATTGCTTTGTTCGCAACTGCTTGACTTTGAACCGTTTTAATCATTTTTTGCCGTTGTTGATCGTCTTTGTCCGAAGCTTGAATCGCGATCACTTGATTGAAATATCCGATAGCATCTTCCCATTTTTCTTTCGAGTAATAGAAATTGGCGATGTCCATTCGGGAAACGAAATCCGGGGTCGAGCCTTCCATTTTGATGGCACGGGTGAACCAGCCGACTGCTTCTTCGCCGCGTTCCATTTGTAATAAAGCCTCACCAATTAGTCGAGCTGGATCGTTTTTCGTGCTGTCGACATACCACGCCAACCGAAACGCTTGTATAGCATTCGACCATTTGTGATCGTTAAACGGGGCAACACCAGCGTTGAAATATTCGATCCATAGATTAGTGCGGAGTGTGTCAATTCGACCCTTAAAGGAATTGTCATTCTTCATCGAACTGTCAGCTTCGATGTTGAACTGATTGATTGTTCGTAGCCGAGAGTCGAAATGTTCTTTTTGCTTTGCAACATCGGCGCTGTCACGCTTTGCACGAGCATTGATAGTAGTTATCTCATCATTCGACATTTTCGCCAAGAAGTAATACGCTTCGGCACGGGTTTTACCCGGTTGTAAGGTTGGTAGTCCTTGATTGATGACTTCGCGGGCTTTTATTAGATCGTTTTGCTGCATATAGATTTCAGCAGAGCGGATCACTTGATTACCACAACCGATGACGAGAGCTGCCATCAGCAATGCGATGAGGATTAACGCAGTTTTTTTCACCGGAAATTCTCCTATCCAATACGAGATGCGTTATTCGGTTTCCGCCGCGGGAGCGGCAATTTGTTGCGTGAAAGTGTCGCGGGTAAACACCCCGCGATCTGTTATGTATCCTGACACCCAAGTATGTGGTGTCACATCGAATGCCGGATTCCAAACCGGAGGTTCCTGTCCGATTGGATATCCTAATGTTCCCAAAACTTCTTGTGGCGACCGTTCTTCGATCGATATTTCACTGCCGTAAAGTAGATTCGCATCGATGGTCGACCACGGAAATGCTGAATAAAAAGGTGTATTCGTTAAATGAGCTATTCCCGCAAGACCCGCCGTACCTACTTTATTCGCAAAGTCACCGTTGCGGGTAACGCGATCTGCTCCAACAACCACTGCATCAATCGTTCCAGAACGCAATAAACCCGCGGCTGCCGTATCGGGAATTAGCGTTACCGGCACTCCCCACTGCTGGAATTCCCAGACTGTAAGGCGCGCCCCTTGTCGTAATGGTTGGGTATCGGTCGCAAACACCTGCACCAATATATTGCGGCGGTAACATTCCATTACGACGCCGAATGCGGTTCCCATACCCCCGGTCGCCAATGGACCGGTATTACAATGCGTCAAAAAAGTCTTACAATCGCGCAAATGCGTTGCGCCAAAGTGGCTAATCTTCTCACAGGCTTTGCGCTCATAATCAGCAATCTTCTCGGCTTCATGCAATGCTACTTCGCGAAAATCTTCTTGAGGATTTTGACGGATTGCATCGAGCAACCGTTGCACAGCAATCATTAAATTTACGGCAGTCGGGCGGGCGCGTCCAATTTCCGTAAGCTGCTGTAACTCGTCATCATCTAAATCGTTAAAGATCTGTTTTGTCTTCGATAATCCATTGAGGAGCAAAACAACGGCATACGCACCTGCGATACCAAGTAACGGAGCACCCCGGAGTTCCAACCGTTGGATAGCCGCAACGACATCCCGCCAATCCGCACTCTCCCGATATAACAACTCCTGCGGAAGTTTGGTTTGATCGATCCATCGCAAACGTCCATCGCGGTATTCTAATGGGATGTATGGCGTGCTTGTCATGCTACGCGAATCGATTGCAAGAGAAATGCTTCGCGTTCTGCCAATTCTGCCGGAGTTACCGTTACCAGTTTCTCCAGTCCAAATGCTTGTACGGTAAAACTCGCAACCACTGTACCGGCGACCAATGCCCGCCGAAATGCCGCTTGGTTCAGTGAACCTTCTACCGCCAATCTTCCCATAAATCCACCGGCAAAACTATCGCCTGCGCCAGTTGGATCGATTACATCGGAAATTGGGATCGCTGGTAAGGCAAAGAATTCACCGCTGGCAAAATGCATCGTCGCGCCATGTTCTCCACGCTTTACGATGACAACTTTCGGTCCCAATGAAAACAATTTTGCGACTGCTTTCGGAATACTTGTGATGTCGGTGATGAGGCGAATTTCTTCATCATTTAGTACGATGGCATCGACTTTTCCTATGACTTGGAGCAAAGCGTCGCGGCGATTCTCAATCCACAATCTAATTGTATCAAGTAAAACAAACTTCGGACGTTCGATTTGATTCAATACCGACATTTGTAATTCAGGAAGAGTATTACCCCTGTC
>JAOTSC010000241.1 GCA_030247525.1 bacterium
GTACCGTACAAGACCTACCGACATTTCCATCCATTCCGCGCGAACGGATGGAAAAGTGGAAATCTATTATCCGATGAGCTGCGAGACGATCTGTGGAAGCTGATTTGCTTGCGCCAGCATCGAAATGCCGCTCTGGAATTGAATTTGAGCACGTAAGAAGTTGGACATTTCCTCGGCAATGTCGGCGTCACGAATCTGTGATTCGGATGCTGTTGCATTCTCTTGTTGAATTTGCAAATCCATGATCGAATTCTTCAAGCGATTGACGTACGAACCAATACGGGTTCGTTCGGCGTCTTTCGATGCAATTGCCGTATCCAGAATGGTGATCGCGGTTTGGCTGTTCACCGTATTCAAGATATCAAGTGCATTGATACCTAATGCGCTTGAAGTTAAATCAGACATGCTAACGTAGTAGTAGTCTACGTCGATCGTGTTGTGGGTGCCGATGTGGAGTTTGATGCCGTTCGAGCCGGTTCCAGAAAAGGCGCCGTTCAAAAGGTATAAACCATTGTAGTTGGTGACTTTCGCGATACGGTCGATTTCACTCTTTAACTGTTGGAACTCAAAGTTAATAGCGACGCGGTCGTGATCGGTTAAAGCGCCATTCGATGCCTGGATACAAAGGGCGCGCATCTTGATCAGTTTCTCGTCGATGATGTTCATCGAACCTTCCGCGGTTGCGAACAAGCTGATTGCAGTTTCAGCATTCTTTTCCGCTTCGTTCATCGAGGCGATTTGCGCGCGCAACTTCTCGGAAATCGATAATGCCGGGGCATCATCCCATGAGTAGTTGATGCGTAATCCGCTCGACAACCGCTGGACCGCTTGATCTAAATTCGCTTGCGCATCGTATACCGCGCGTTGTGCGGTAAGCGAAAGGATGTTGTGATTGATTCTGGTACTCATAGTGTTTCTCCTGCACTAAGTAAGTTTCGGTACGGTACTAGACCGGTTCCTCTCTCTCATCGGCAGGTAAAAGCGCAACTTTAACTATTTATCTTGTAGTACCTCTCAAAAATTGTATACGACACTAAGAGATATCTTAGAGTAATGCAGATAAAATCATGAATTCTGAAGAATAGATATACTTGTGTAAGTACATAAAGAAACTGCCTCCGGTGGAGGCAGCTCTGGAAATACGAACAGTCGTGAGGTGTCGTAAAATGTTTGCTAACTATTTACCTTTCAGGGAGATGGCAAGGTTAAAACCCTGATTTCCGACATTTCTTCCATGGCATATCGTACACCTTCCCTGCCAACGCCGGAGTTTTTGACACCACCATACGGTGTGCTGTCGGATCGGAAGGTTGGAATGTCGTCGGCAATCACCCCGCCAACCTCCAGCCGCTGGAAGGCTGCTAAGACTCGTTGCATATCGCGAGTAAAGTATCCCGCCTGCAAACCATACCGGGAGTAATTAATAGCATCCAGGCCGTCATTCCAGTCACTGACCGGATTGGCAAAGGTTACTGGACCAAACACCTCTTCCTCAGCCAGTGAACAAGTTTCCGGAACATGTGTTAAAAAGGTGGGGAGGAGTTGGTTTCCGGTTCGCTTACCCAAGCAAACAGCCTTTGCCCCTTGATTTATCGCCTCCGATATCCATGATTCTACCCGGATGGCTGCACTCTCCGATATTAAACAAGAGAGGTCGGAACTTTCATTTAACGGATCGCCCAACTGCAACGCTTGTACACCACTCTTAAACAACTCAACAAATCGGGCAAAGACCGATTCGACCACATAAATCCGCTGTACTGAAATACACACTTGTCCGGCGTAACTGTAACCGCCGATGAGGCACCGCTTCACTGTCCGCTCGATGTCAGCCGTTTCGTCAATTAAAACCGCCCCGTTACCACCTAACTCCAGCGTTACCGGTCTATCGAACGTTAGTCGCTTTAACTTCCACCCGACCAATGCGCTGCCGGTAAATGTGATATGTTTGACTCGTTCATCGGTGACAAACGGCTCGATTGTTTCTCCGGCACACGGTACTACTTGCAAAGCACCGGCAGGGAAACCCGCCTCAGTGACAATTCTCGCTAATAACAATGCAGTGCGTACTGTCTGTGGGGCAGGTTTTAAGACGATTGGTGCTCCGATTGCCAATGACGGTGCAACTTTGTGGGCAACCAGATTCAAGGGAAAATTGAAGGGAGTTATACCTAACACAACTCCCTGAGGAAATCGCCGCACGATGGCAGATCGACCTTTCGCCATCGGCGTATGGTCCAAGGATAAATACTCACCATTCGCGAATCGGATAGCCTCTTCGACAGCCAGTTGGAATGTTGCTATCGCACGCAATACTTCACCACGAGCATCGCGAATCGGCTTTCCCGCTTCGACTGCGATGGTATGGGCGAACAATTCTTGTTGCTCGGTTAGTGCCTTTACTACCCGTTGCAGGCAGTCGCGTCGTTCATAAGCCGGACTTCGCGAAAACACCGGAAACAAAGTAGTCGCAATGTCAAGTGACCTTGCTATTTGCTCAGGCGATGCTTGTCGATACTCCGCGATTACATCTCCTGACCAGGGAGCACGAACAGTCGTTGCTTCACCTTGGCCAGCTTCGTTCTTTCCATTGATCCAGCAATCCATGGTTTCCTCAATCTCAATATTCTTTATCGATAAACTTCGTCTCGCTCAAGGTAACAATAAATGTGTACGGGCGAACCTTGTGGTCGCCCAAGAAGACAATAAAAAAACGGGTGAACCGAAATTCACCCGTTCTCAAATCAAAAAGTTGAATTGACTATTCTTCTTCGACCGCAATAAAAATCGGACGGGTTGCCGCATCGACCGAAATCCAGCGTTTGCCGGCGCGTTCGTAAAACTTAACTTTGCCTTCTACTTTCGCGTAGATGGTGTGGTCACGTCCCATGCCGACATTCAAGCCAGGATGAAAACGGGTGCCGCGTTGACGAATGATAATATTGCCGGGAATCACCCAAGAGCCGCCTGCCGACTTCACACCCAACATCTTTGGTTGAGAATCGCGACCATTACGCGAGCTGCCTACACCTTTTTTATGTGCCATGACTTTACCTCGTTTGGATAGTCACAAGACTATCCGGAAAGCTTATAAACTGATCGCGTTGATCCGGATCATCGAATACGGCTGCTTGTGTCCACCCTGCTTGATATAACCCTTACGGCGTTTTTTGTGGAGCAGGAAGATTTTCGGATCGCGTAAGTGATCGACCACCGTTGCATCGGCGCTGCCTTCAAGATACGGAGTGCCAACTTTTACGGAACCATCGTCGGCTACCGACATAAGAATTTTCTCGACTTTCAGAGCCGAGCCGACTTCCTGAGAAAGCTTAGGAACCCGTACTGTTGTTCCGGCGATTAATTTGATTTGCGCGCCGGCTACTTCACCAATTGCGTACATGATGCCTTTCGAATCGTTGCTTCAGAAACGTAAATAAAGTGCCGCCTCCCAGACTCGAACTGGGGACACATGGATTTTCAGTCCATTGCTCTACCATCTGAGCTAAAGCGGCAAAGCGATGCGCCTTCGCGGGAGAGCGCAAACGCAAAAGTAACCATCGAAACCGGGTAAGTCAAGAAACTTCTATTGCAACGCTCCGGGAGTTCCTATGCAACAACAACAACGGACTACTTGGAAATGACTTCCCATTGCTTCTTGCGTGATTCTTCTGTAAAACTGTCGTGAAT
>JAOTSC010000242.1 GCA_030247525.1 bacterium
GTGGTGAGTTGTACGACATCATTTTCGACACTGTCGGCAAAATTTCTTTACCGCATTGCAAACACTCCTTAAAACCAAACGGCATATTTCTTGAGGCTGGGATTTCAGCAGGATTGATTTTACAAATTCTCCTAACATCGGTTGTTGGTACCAAGAAAGTGAAGTTTCACGCAACAGGACTCCGGTCACATAGCGCGAAGTTGGCAGATCTTCAATTTCTCCAGAAGTTATTTGAAAAGGGTCAATACAAAGCGGTAATCGACCGCAATTACTCGCTAGAGAATATCGCAGAAGCGCATCGCTACGTCGACCTCGGTCACAAAAAGGGAAATGTTGTTATTACGATGAATCAGTCATAATGACGACCAAGAACTTAAATCAAAGACAAATCACACCACTGCAATCGATACTGCTATAACAGAAACGGCGCCCCTCATGAGGCGCCGTAACTACATCAAAACCAAGTCCACTTACCTCATCAAGAGCACTGCATAACCGCCAGAAGTTGTGATTGGTAACGGATTGTTATCATACGCAGTGCCTACTCCGTTTATTTCAATCCAGCCACTTGGTCGTAGTGTTTGGGGTGTTAAACCGGTAAAGACGAAGAACCCCCACGCATTGGTCGTGGTGGTTTGTAATGGCGTCTCAGCGCTATTCAGACAACGCACTGTAACATTGGGAACACCGACCCATTCTGTAGTAGCATTTTCATTGTAATCGCCGCAGACTCCGGCAATCTTCACATCGCTGCCGACTCGCAGATAAGCGCCATAGTTGATCAGATTCGTTGTCCCCGAGCGCGATTGGAAAATCGCTACGCCGTTGTTGTTGGATAGCGTCACCGTTTGGACTAAAGTATCGCCTGCATGAATTGTATCGGGACCCGGAGTTATCTGCATGATGCTGTCGATTATCGATATTATCTGCGGCGGGTTATATTGTCCACGTCCTACCATTCGCATTGTAACAACATTACTTGTTCTCATCTCCATCACGAAATGGCCACTGGAATCAATCGACATATATGCGGAGTCGGAATCGAACACACTGACGGAATACCCGGAAATTCCCGTTTGTTGCGTTGCCCATACGGAAAGCCGCCAGTTACCAACGAGATCATAGTTTGATCCGGCAGGCGATGTCGGATCACTTGAATCGTCGGTACAACCAATAATTGAGAGGCTGAGAATCAGGATGGAAATGCTGAGAAGAAACAACCGTGGCATAAATACCTCAAGGTTAAATTGACACCAAGAATACACACAATTAGAAGGTACAACGAACTTCTCTTAGTGACAACCCTTCCCAAAGAGATTTATCATTTCCCAGGTTTGTTAATGCTCCTCAAAATCAGAGTATCGCAATTTACCAGCGAAAGCCGAAACAAGAAAGCGACGATAAATGGAAGACTACCACAAATGTATGATATTACCCTGATTAATACAGTCGGATCTATGATGAAAGATGTGAATCAGAATCAGTTGATTATTGGTTTAGGAGATGCCTTTTCCTCGTAGGTAGTTGCCAAAATGTGAATCATCTCCTTCGATATGGTTGATTAGCCACCCTTTTAGAAAGGTAGTAATCTCACTAACGCTTAGCACTTTATTGTGGTACTTCTGAATATACGTTTGCACTTTAAGCAACAGATTTTTATGCTCAATGCGATGCATCGCTAAACCGGGATAGTTGTACATCGTCATAACTTCTTCTTCATGCTGAAAATGGTTCTCGGTGTAGGATAGCAGTTCGGAAAGGGCATACTCAAGTATTTCTTTACCCTTTCCATAAACAATAGCGGAATTGACGATGTTCAGGAGTGCAAACAGCTGTTTGTGTTCACTATCAATCTTGGAAACATGAACAGAATACTTGTCCGACCACTCCACTAAATTAACAGATATCGACATCTTTCCTCTCCTGTGGTAATATCATTTTACTCATCATGGTAAGATTTGTAAAGTCTGTACACAAGTAAAATAGAATGTGTATCTCTGTAAGATTTTCCTTTTACCTTCAAGCGGCTAACTTGTCGAAAGAAAGAAAGGCGAGCCCTTAGGCTCGCCTTCTGAGTTACACTAATTGCACTTATCGCCGGTTATTTAAGCAGGACAACTCGATCAGTTAGAACCTGCTTACCCGCTTGTAACCGATACAGGTATGTCCCGCTTGCATGCTTATTGGCAAACCACTTCACTGTATGTTCACCGGCACTCATCCTTTCGGATATCAATGATTCGACCAATTGACCACGAAGATTAAATACATCGACTCGAACATTCTCAGCATTCTTTAAAGTGAAATTGAACGATGTCGTTTGATTGAATGGGTTCGGGTACACTCGAGCCAAATTACTGCTGATTGGCAGATTATCGGCAACATCCATCAAACCGGAAGTGGAAATCTCAAAATCACTTTCAGAGATATCCATTGTATCAGGTTCAGCAACCGCACAGATTTTTATTCGAGCGTGATTGGTCGTTGGTCCGGTCACCATCCAAACTTCTTGTCCATCGTTCGGTGAAGAGCCATCGATTGTAACCCAGTCACCATTGGGGTAATTGTAGTTAATCTTTATCATTACGGCGTTGTAATTATTGTTCGTGTTCCATCGAATCGTATCGAGTGAATTGATCACTAACCGCTCGCCGCCATTGGGATGAGTGAGTTCAAATGTTGTTTGTGGAACAGTCGCTGCGGTGTCGATTCGATATATCGAAAATCCGTTCGAGTATTCGGCTGTATACAAGTAATTCTCTCGCAACCGCAGAATGATTGGCGAACAATTTCGAAACCGGCCAATCGGCGAAAGCACTGACGGATTAGTGACGTCAAACGCCCACAAACCATCAGTACCATTAGCAACGAATAGTTGGTTACCACTAAGTAAAACATCGCACGAATTTCCACTGGTGAAACCATGCCAACTATTGATTACTTGTATGTTTTCTGTGTTGTTGGCGTTGTAAACGGTAACACCGGCATTGAAGTTTGCTACATAAACGATTCCGTCGCGAACAACTAATCGCCTCGCAGTACTTGTTCCTGCGATCGAACCAATTAGTACTGGATTCGAGCGAATCGTAATGTCATACACCGACAATCCGCCGGAGGTCAGCCCAGCATACAATCGGTCTCTTTCAATGGCGACACTCGAAATCCCTGTATTGTTGATTTCACAAATGAGAGTTGGCAATGAAGGCGTTGCAACTGAAATGATTTTCAGACCAATATCCCGTTCTACAAAGAAAAGGAGCGTATCAAGTGCAGCGACATCTATACCATTTGAAATCTGAAAGGAAGAGACAACAACCGGATTCGAGGGATTCGTCATGTTTAAAACCGAACAAGATTGCACTCCTCCGACAACAACATAATTGTTTCCAATGTCAACAACATCTCCTCGGTACTGGGGATAAGTAGTCGCATAACTTGGAAAGTTTGGATTACTTACATTCCATGTTACCAAGCCGCCAGGATCGTTATTCAAATATAGGAAATGTTGGTAGAGGGATACTCCCCAAGTGATCGTCTGAGGGTAAACT
>JAOTSC010000243.1 GCA_030247525.1 bacterium
TGGGTGGATTTCGTGCGTTATATGATGCATGATGTGGACATAATGTGCAATTGTTATCATTTCAATAGGCACCGAATTATGTTTGTTGTAACCTTTATTCTACAATAAACTCAGACAGGATTGTCTGAGCTACTGCTTACAACTGGTGCCATTCGGCATCGGTGATATCCTGTTTTTTCGATGGTGTGCGCGGATTGCGGTCAGGTGGTACATGTGGTGGTTGAGTGGGTTCCACCGGATTCGTTAACGGTTTTTGTTTCCGCGCAACACCAATACTGAATAACTTTTTCAACAATGCGATGAAAAGCCAAAACAGAATCGTTCCGATTACACGGAATAGCATGCCGAATACCGATCGACCAGCCATGCGATATACTACACCCAACGATTCTCCTACTCTTCCGGTTTCGGATAGAACCGGGTACCGGTGAATTTACTATCGGCGATGAATGCCAGCATTGCTTCCTGTTGTTTGACATCGCCGACAAAATCGAGTTTGGTGGCATTGATCACAAGCAAAGGGCTGTCGTGATAGTGACTGAAGAAATGGTTATATGCGTCGGAGAGGCCTGTGATATACTCCTCGGACATATCCTTTTCATAACTTCTGCCGCGCAACTGGATGTTGTACATCAAGCGCTGTACTGAAGCTTGCAGATAAACCACCAAGTCCGGCTTGACGACCGAACTCTCGACCGCTTCCAACAGCTTCTCATACAACTCCAATTCGCGTTCCTGCAAATTCATTGACGCAAATATTTTGTCCTTTGCGAAGAGGTAGTCAGATACAATACGGTCATGGAATAGATTGAGTTGGGTCAGTTCCTGTTGCTGCTTCCAACGGGAGAGTAAAAAGAATATTTGGGTTTGAAATCCGAAACGTTGAGAATCACGATAGAAGTCAGGAAGAAAAGGATTTTCCTCGTGCTGTTCCATCACGAGCTGTCCGCCAAAATGACGTTGGAGAATCTTTGCCAGCGAGGTTTTCCCCGCACCAATGACACCCTCCACTGCGATATACCGCGCGTTCAGAACGCCTCCTTGCTTACCCATTCCATTTTACGACCGGGAGCGGGTCGTCGCAATGTTGTACCAATGTTTTTACCGAAACCATATCGGGTGGTATCGCCCACTCCGGCGCAATTTCACAAAACGGCTCTAACACAAACCGGCGTTCTCGCAGCCGGGGGTGTGGCAACGTCAGCGAATCGCTCTCGACGATCAACCAACCAAACGTTAATATATCAATATCCAAGGGGCGTGGCGCATATTGTTCGCCGGTTCTCACTCTTCCCGCCCGGGTTTCCAACCGTTGTGTTACGACTAAGATTTGATCAGGCGTAAAGGAAGTATTTCCCACGACAACCGCATTGATGTACTCATCTCCGCTGGCACCGCCCCACGGCGCTGTACGGTAAAAAGAAGATACGATAAGTTGGTGGAGAATCCCTTTTCGGCGCAAGTATTCGATTGCTTTCTGGATGGTTTCGACCGGCTCGCCGAGGTTGCCTCCGAAACTCAATGCGACCGGAGTCATGGCTGTCGGGAACGATGAATCGTTACTTCTACTCCATCCATGATAACCGGCAACGGGGGCTGCAATTTCCGCACAGTGATCTCCACTTCATTGATAACGGATATCGCCTCAAAAAGCTGGGTGGCAGTGCGTTCGGCAAATGCTTCGATTAAATGAAACGAGTGGGTTGCCACCTCGGCTGTGATGGTTTGGACAACCATCCGGTAATCGATGGCGTCGGCGATATCATCAGAAGCGCCCGCTTTCCGGAAGTCGCCATGGAGCGCAATATCAATCCGGACTTCGCCGCCTAAGACACGCTCCTCAGGGAGAAATCCGAGTTTCACGCGATAGCGCAATCCAATGAGTTTTAAAGTATCCATAGTTGTTTCGTGTGAATGGTGTTAGGAATTATGTTATTTCCAACGGATAAAACACTTCGACAAAGGATGGTTGCCATTTGCCCTATACAGGCGTGCGCGGCACGCCCCTACGGGCTAACATTTCGGTGTTGCACCTATCCGGTGTTCAACACTCGTTATGATTCGACAGACAAAAGTGTCTGTCGTACGGTTACATTACTTGCCCAGTAAGAGGGTTTCGCAATGTACCAAGGCGGATGAAGCTAATGACTCCAATGTATATCCACCTTCGAGTACCGAAACAATCGGACACTTTAAGTCACTTGCCCATTTCAAAGCCTGTTGGGTAATCCAACGAAACCCATCTTCGGTGAATTGCAGATTTCCTAAAATGTCATCTTTGTGACCATCGAATCCAGCTGACAGAAAAATCATTTCGGGCTGGTAGTTTTTGATTGCCGGGTTGATAACATCCTCAAACATCCCGGGAAGAATTTCGTCGCCCACTCCGGGTTGCAGGGGGAGGTTTATAGTCATGCCAAGTGCGTCAAGTCCACCTTGTTCCTGAGTCGTTCCGGTCGTCAATGGAAACAATCGGTCTTGATGAAAACTCATGAATAGCGCATTTGGATTATTCCAGAAGATATTCTGAGTTCCATTCCCATGATGCAAATCGAAATCGAGGATTGCGACTTTTCCTACTCCATTTTTCAATGCATAAGATGCAGCGATTGCGATATTGTTGATCATGCAAAAACCGAGCGGTCGACGATATTCGGCGTGGTGTCCGGGCGGTCGGGGTGCGACAAACGCACAATCGATGTCGCCATCGAGAGCCGATTGAACCGCATCAATACAAGAGCCGGCAGCTGCTTGAATAGCAACCCAGCTCTTTGGCGAGAGTTCGATTTCTGCGGAGGGAATGAACTCACTCAGATCACACCAACGTTTTAGATGAGCGATATACTCGGGAGCATGGGCCAATTCCATTTGAGCGGATTCGCATAAGATACCGTCGGAAAATTCGGCATCGCACAATACATCGGATTTGTCGAAAGCCTCCGCTACCGCCCGCAATCGTTTGGGCGATTCGATATGAATCTCACCCGCCGGATGTTCGCGAAACCGAAGGTCTTGGTAAATACGTAATCGATTCATGACATCAAACTCTGCACTAACATCGCCCCTTTCAAATATTCAGTTTCCGGATGAGCAAGTAGGATTGGATGATCAGGCGCTTGTTTCCATTCGGAGTGAAGGAATAACGGCTCGTTTCTCGCGGCATCGCGCAACATCTGCAGAAACATCGGCCGTTGCAATAATTGGCTGCAACTGAAGGTGAGCAACATCCCATCGCGTTTGAGATGATGCATGGCGCGGCGGTTGAGCGAAGTATATGCGCGGATGCCATTTGCCATAGCTGAGCGGTTTTTTATCAATGCCGGCGGATCGCAAACAATCAAATCGTAATGTGCGCGATGTTCCGGCAGCCACTCCATGACATCGTCCCGAATGAATTCGCAACGCTCACTAACAGCGTTGGCTTGCGCAATTTCCTTTGCCAATGCGAGTGCTGAATCTGATGCGTCGACCATCACCACTTTTTTTGCGCCAAGTTTTGCAGCACGAATACCAAATCCCCCAACATGAGAGAAT